>CAZVNO010000001.1:0-1415 GCA_964628715.1 uncultured Gammaproteobacteria bacterium
CGCCACGGATTTGGCGAAAGCGGTAGTCTCCATGGTGAGCAGCTGCCCCGAGAGGAAGGTGGTCTGCCAAGGCGTCGCTTCGGCCGGCACCGAACTCCCGAAGGATGAGAAGAAGAACGCCGAGCTCTCGGCGAATCGTCTCAAGCTCTGTCTTGATGCCGTCACCAATGAAGGTGGCATGGCCATCCGGACCGAGTCTCTCGACTTCGCGGGAACGGATAGAACCAGAGGCGTTCGTCTGGAGTGCTACAAGGGTTCGGACGCCGAGCTCTTTGCGCGCAAGGATGAGCTCATGGGTCTGGCTGATAGCGCAAAGCGCCAGGCTGACGAGATGAAGCGGAAGATGGGCGAGATCAATAAGCAGCTTGAGGATACTCGGGCAGCAGCTAATGAGGCTCGACAGGCGGCGACCGAGGCGGACAAGCGCATCACGGAAGTCGAGGAGAGGCCTGACCTGGTCATCCCCGCACTTCGCGGCATTCAGCTGGACCTCGGGGCCTTTGGCCTCGGCAGTCCGGCCGGTGTCGCAGCGGGTGGAAAAGTCGGCCTGGTGTTCCCAATCGGGGACGTCTGGCGCGGACAGCTCGGCTTCGTCGGATCTTACAGCCCGACCGGTGGCTGGGGTTGGGGACCGGAACTCGAGTTCCGCGACCCGCTCACGCGTCTGGCCGACAAGGCCGTCCTCATGCTGACCCCGCGGGTCATGTACTACCGGGACGATGGCCCGGACCTCAAGCTCCAGCGATACGACTTCGCTGGCGGCCTCGGGGTTCGAGCCGAGTTCTGGAACTTCTACATGGCACTCGCCGCGCACCTCACGGTGCGTGGCGTCGCAGACAGCAAGGTCGGTTTCGACGACCCGGCGCCGATCCTCGGCACCTTGCATATCGGCTTCATCTACCCTGGCTCTGCCGAGGCCGACAAGTAAACACTGACCGCACCTACCGTGCGCGCGGTCACACCTGACGGTTCCTCGTTCAATGAACGGGAATCTCGGTGAAGCACATGGCCGCGCGCGATGTTTCTACACATCCACGGCCTTCCCATTTAGCTCATAAAATTTTTTGTGGGCTAATAGGAAAAAGTTCTTTACAAAAAAATCTGCGCAGGGGAAAAAAGTGATTCATTATTTTGGATCATTATTTTCCCCTGCGCGAACTTAAGCCCCCTTTGTGGGACGGATGTAAAAAGTTTGTCCCGCAGGGGGATCGTAACCATGTAGTTTGAGGGCACAGCGTGCCCAAGGAGTCAGAAGAGTCATGAAGTCGACGATGATGAGCGCCAAGCGGCTCTCCACCACCACTTTCTCCAAGATCGCCATCGTGGCTTTCTTGGCCCTGGCCGTGGGGAGCACGGCCTGTTCGTTCGAGACCCCGATCAACCCCCTCGAGGACGCGGCGATCATCGAGACCGAC
>CAZVNO010000001.1:1425-9074 GCA_964628715.1 uncultured Gammaproteobacteria bacterium
GGCAACAAGTGCCTCGCCTCCACCCCTTTCCGCATCGCTTTGGCGATGGCCATGGCGGCTGGCATTGCCGCTTGCTCGTTCGAGACGCCCACGGAGCCGGTCAACCCGGCCGAGGACGCGACGGTCGTCGAGACCGACGCGACCACCGAGCCCGACGCGATGGAGCCGGACGGCGGCGATACCTGCGACAGCGCAGGCACCGAAGGTTGTCCCTGCGCGAGCAGCGCAAACTGCGCGGCGGGGTTCGTGTGCAACACGAACAACCGTTGCGAGGGCTCCGACGCCGGTTTCGCTCCGGATGCGGCCGAGGAGCCGGATGTCGGTACGCCCGACTCCGGTTGCACGGCGACGCCGCTGGATATCGGCTGTGACTGCTCGGGTAACTCCGACTGCACCAGCCAGAACTGCGATGTTGGTCTCGGTATCTGCGTCTCGGCTCTGCCGGACGCGGGCTTCGCTCCGGATGCGGCCGAGGAGCCGGATGTCGGTACGCCCGACTCCGGTTGCACGGCGACGCCGCTGGATATCGGCTGTGACTGCTCGGGTAACTCCGACTGCACCAGCCAGAACTGCGATGTTGGTCTCGGTATCTGCGTCTCGGCTCTGCCGGACGCGGGCTTCGCTCCGGATTCGGGAACGACCACATGCGTGGCGCCCCGGGCGGTTGGTTGCGGTTGCTTCGCGAACAGCGATTGCGACAGCGCCAACTGCGATCCTGCGCTTCAGCTATGCGTTTCGGCCTTGCCCGATGCGGGCACGCCGGACGTCGGTTTCCCCGATGCGGGCTTCGCTTCCGACGCGACCGTCGTGACGACGGACGCGGGGATCTGCACCACGCCGAACGGTTTCGGGTGCACGTGCGTGACCTCGGACGACTGCCTCAACAGGCTCTCGTGCCAGTTCGGCATCTGCCTCCCCAACCCGGACGCGAGCGTCCCCAACCCGGACGCCACCGTGGCGCCCGACACTGGAACGCTGGACTCCGGATTCGCCGACGCTGCTCAGCAGGATGCTGCGGCCGCCGATGCGACGACGCCGGATTCGGGTATCTCCCCGGATTCCGGCTTCGCTCCCGACGCCACCGTGGCGCCGGACTCTGGAACGCCCGCCGCATGCACCCCCGGGACCACCGATTGCGAGTGCCTGTCCAACGGGACCTGCACCGCACCGGCCCTGGACTGCCAGCGGGTTCTCATCAACTACAACACCCTCGAGGTTGCCTCGAGGTGCGTGCCGAACTCCTGCCCCGACGGTACGGCCGGCTGCCCCTGTTTTGAGGACGCTACTTGCAATAGCGGCCTCAACTGCACGGCATTCGTCAGGTACGCCAACTACCCGCCCGTCTACTACTGCACCGCTCCGATCGACGCCGGTATCTCCGACACGGGCGTCCGCCTTGACGCCACGATCGCCGATTCCGGCACCACTGACGCAAGCAACCCCGACGCGGCCGCACTGGATGCGACCTCGCCGGATGCGAGCGACGGTGGCACGATCGCGGACGCTTCGGCGGATGCGGCCGTGGACGGTGGGACGACTCCGGACTCGGGAGCGGATGCGGGCACTTTGCCGCCTCTCAACCCCGGGATCACCGTCATCAGCTCTACCGTCACCATGACCACCTTCCGAATTCGGTGGGTGGCGACGGCCAGCGAGATGGCGAGGTTCCCGACCCAGATCAACCGCCTGGACATGTACGTGGAGTGCAACAGGATCGGTGGAGGAGTGAGCTCGGCGTGGGCAGTGTACGCGTCGAACAGCAGGAACTTGCCAGAGACGAACCAGCGGCTCCAGAGGGAGTTCACGTTCATCGTCCAGGCAGGGGATCGGTGCAAGATGAACGTTCAGGGACTCGACCTGAACGGATTGACCTCGTTCTGGGCCGCATCGGACCAGGGCGGGCAGCAAACGGTTGTCGGGCACTTCGAGGCCGACGTCCCCGGATCTCTCCGGGGGAGTAGCATTAACGTTGTTCGTCACACGACGGACAGCGGCTACGACTGGGTGCTCACCTTCGCGCCGTAGGCACATCTAGCGGATGTAAAACGCCTTCAAGGAGTCTCTCCGGCGCACGCACAGGACGTGCGTGCGCCGGATTCAACGACAACTTGAAGTAAAACGTCGGCCGGGCGTCTCTATACGAGATACAGCCCGGCCACCTTCCATCTGATGATCAAAAAATTTTGGTAAACAGATGAAAACAAATAATCCCGATAAGGGATTTTTTGTTAGATAGACGATTTTTGAGTATAATATATATGCTCATATCTCTTGTCACAAATGCTACTAATTTTCTTGCGCTAGGGGCTTCCGCATAATCGCAATTAGCACTGCGAAAATCAGTAGCATTTGTTGCCAGTTAGTATATGTTGGAAAATTCAATAAATCCGCAATCATTTCCGTATGAAGTCTGAGAAAGAGCGCATGAGTACTCTGGGGGCATTGTTGCTCTTGTTTTCTGGTATTCTTATTTTGTTTCCGTTGCAGTTGTATCCGGAATTTGGCATTGGTCTCTTGGCGCTTCTTATTATTTTTGTCATGGTTACAAGATTGACCTGGGGAATGTATCTGGTCTCAGCCGTATCATTTTTTCATGGTTGGGAAATCGCTTTTGCAAATCAGGATTGGGCAAAAAATATTTGGTATCTGGCGTCCCTCAATGCGCCGCTCGTTGATTTTATTGCTGTTTTTGTAGTTGGAGTTTTGTCACTCGCGATTGCGTTTCGATTGCACCCGGTTTCAAAAAAAGATTTGGACACTCTCAAATGGCCAACTATTGGCTATAGTTTATTTTTACTCTCTGCTCTTGTTTCAGTTCGATTTGCTTATGATCACGAAGTGATGTGGAGTTTAAAATATTTTTTTCGCGCGCTCGTGTTTGTCTATCTCATGTTTGTGATCGCGCCAGTTCTCCTTATAGAGACAAAAGAGATTCTTTTGCAGACGCTCCGGATTTGGTTTTGGGTTGGCATTATCATTGCTGTTTTCGGCCTCACGTCACTGTTTGTTGTTTCGGCGACCGGTTTGCCGCACGTTACGCCGTATGGCATCGGCAGTTTTGCGCCGCTTGGTTACAATCACAATTTGCTGGCCGAAGCCCTGGTCGCGATTATTCCGATTGGCGTCTTTTTTTCTTTTCGTTCCAAGGTGGATAAGCTGTATCTATGGGGGACTTTTCTTATGATTTTTGTGGCACTTCTCACGCTTTCGCGAGCAGCTTGGATCGCGATTGCCTTTGAGTGCGCTCTTGGGATTGGACTTTTTTATCAGCAATTTCGTCTATGGCTACGTCGCCAGCCGCCAGTGGTTTTCCCGGCAATTGTTATCGGTCTGACCGTTATATTGTATTTCGGTGTTTTCTTGCTTTCACGCGCCACCAACTCATCAACTGAAGCTCGTCTCGACATGACACGAATTGTGCTCTTTTATGCAGCCGATTCACCGTTTATCGGTTATGGCCCGGGGATGTACACCGAGATTTTTGCCAACACGGCTTTGTATAGATTGGAATATGGTGATGTGCTTGATGCTCATGGTTTTATTCAAAAAATATTGCTCGAAGAGGGTATGATTGGCCTCATGTTTTTTTGTTTTGCGATTGCTTTGATCGCACGTCAAGTTTTTCGTAGTTTTCAAACCAGTAATTCGAGTGATGCGCTTCTTTATGCTATGCTATTCGCGATGATTCTCGGGCAAGCATTTTTTCAAATATTTAACACGTCGTATTTCAATAGTGTTTTGTGGCTACCGCTTGGGGTTGCGCTTGCAGCTACCAAGTTTTCTCGTGAGACTTAAAAAATATGTCAAAACAAATCCACATTGTTCATATTATCCCAACGCTTCGTTTTGGTGGTGCCGAGCGAATGGTGGTGGATTTGGTGAATGCGAGCGACATATCACGTTTTCGCTACACTATTATTGTGTTTGGGCACGACATGCCATTGGCCGATCAGATTACGCGACCAGATGTGAGGATTGAAATCATTGAAAAACAGGGGAAATTAAGTTTTGGACTTTTTGTTGGTTTGGTTCGTTTGTTAAAAAAAATCCAGCCGGATATTGTCCATACGCATTTGTTTGGTGGTGATATCTGGGGTCGGGCAGCGGCTTGGTATTTGCGGATTCCGGTCGTTACTACTGAACACAATATAAATCAGGGCGAAGGCATGGTGAAAAGATTTCTAAAGATTTTGACTCGCAGAATGAGTGAGAATTATGTGGCGTGTTCAGCGGCAGTAAGTTTGTATGTTCAAGAAGTGTATGGCGTAAAAAAACCAATTGAGGTTATTCATTACGGCGTTCATTTGGAAAATTTATCAGCTTTGCCAATGCCACAGATAGAAAAACAACGGTTGTTAATTTTGGGTCGGTTAACTGAACAAAAAGGTCATGTGGTGGCGCTTCGGGCTTTGGCAAATTTGAAAAATTATCAATGGACTCTGGATATTGTCGGTGACGGCGAATTGAAATCTGAAATTGAAAATGAAATCAAGCGCTTGGATCTTTCTCTGCGTGTTCGGCTGTATCCGGCAAATTCAAACGTGCCAAAAATTATTTCTGAGCATGATATTGTTCTTATGCCATCCCTTTGGGAAGGACTTGGGATCGTGGCTATGGAAAGTATGGCGGCCGGTAGAATCCTCATTGCTTCTGACGCGGATGGACTTCGTGAAATCATTGTGAGTCACGAGACCGGTATTTTGTCGCCGGTAAATAATATCGAGCAATTATCAAAGAATATCCAATGGGTTTTTGATAATACTGTTCAGGCGGCAAAGATTGCTGCGGCGGCAAAAGAGACAGCCAAAAAATTTGCCATGAGCCGAATGATCGGGGAGTATGAATCGATATACGAAAAGATTTGTCCGCAAATTGCTGGAACTAGTGTCCTGTATCTTATGGCTCGTTTTACGACAGGCGGAGCCGAGAGATTGGTCCTTGAGTATGTGCGTCGATTGTCGGCTGATGGTGCGCCAGTCGCGGTCGCAAGTATTGTCGGCGGGGGAGAAATGAAAAGCGAGTTTGCTTCTTATGGTATCCCAATGATTATCGGTGAGCGCAGTTTATTTGGCATCTGGCGGACATGGCGTTCGCTCGTTGTCTTGATTCGCAAACAAAAGCCGACGATCGTTCATAGTCATCTCTATAGCGGTGATGTGTTTGGGTGGATTGTAAAAACGTGGTTGGCGCCGCGAGCACGCTGGGTTACCACACAACACAATGTGCGCGAATCAAGCACAAGGCTCCGTCAAATTATACTTCGATTTATTTTGAAAAAAGCCGATGCGTTTGTCACTGTGTCAGATAGTGTTGCCGCTTTTTGCCGGAGTCTGTCTGTCGCGAGTAATAAATTGTTTGTGGTCCAAAATAGTATTCCGATTGACGAATGGCTGGTCATGCCAACGGAAAAACTTTTGTCTGATAAAAAAATTCACTTGGCAACAATTGGACGACTTGAGTATCAGAAAGGGCATGATATTTTGTTTCGGGCATTGGCAAAATTACCGGCCGATAGCTGGCAGCTGGAAGTGTTTGGTTCTGGTTCCAGGCGCGAAGAGCTGGTCCAATTGGCGGAGAAACTTGGTATTGCCAAAAATATCGTGTGGTACGGTGTTGTTCACAATTTTATCGGTCAGCTGAGTAGTGTGGATGTGGTCGTGCAGCCATCGCGATTTGAGGGTATGAGTCTGGCGATCATGGAAAGTATGGCCGCCGGACGGGTTGTGATTGCGTCTACTCCTGCCGGTCTGGGGATTATTGAAGACAAAAAAACTGGTTATATTGTCCCCACAGAAGACGCTGAGGCTCTTGCAAAAGCAATTCAATTTGTGATTGACCACGCCGAAGAAGTCAAACAGGTGGCATTGCGTTCTAGGGAGTATGCCAAAGAATCATTTTCTTTCGCCAAACATTGGGATGGTATTGTTCGTGTCTATGAAAGTAAGTAATAAATTTTTTTCTCAAAAATTATTTGTGATTATTACGAGTATTGTTTTTTTGTTTTCACAAACTCCAGTTTCGGCTCTAACTATAAATGAACAGTACCCGAAACGCGCGAATTATTTTCTCAAGTGGACCATGACCGAAGCCGAGGCGCGCGAATTGTCCAAATGGGATTTGGTTATTCTCGACATGGATATGCAGGTGTCAAATCGCGCTCTTATGCAAAAAATGCGGGAGTGGAATCCAAACATTATTATTTTGGCCTATATAACCTCCGAAGAAATTCGCCAAGACGCGGCAACGGGGCCAAGTACACTCCGGCGTCAACTGTCAGCTCAAATTCCGGAAGTTTGGTATGTAAAAAATACGAGTGGACAAAGGTTGCGTTTTTGGCCAGGCACTGACCTCCTCAATGTTTCTGATAATGCGCCGGTTGTAAATGGCATAAGATTTAATCAATTTTTGGCACAGTTTGTTCATAATAGTATTTTATCGACCGGATTGTGGGACGGTGTTTTTTATGACAATGCCTTTGATGCAGTCACATGGTTTACCGGACCGGAGGTTGATCTTGACCGGGATGGCCTTGCTGATATTAGTCCAGACAGCCATTGGCAGGCAGGCATGAGAATCCTTTACAACGAGACCCGTCGTCTTGCCGGAGCAAATATGGTTTTGGTTGGCAATGGCACGACTCGGGCTTATCGGGACGAATTGAACGGAAACATGTTGGAAAATTTTATACCTGGTAGCCCGTGGACACCAACCATGAATACTTATACTCATGGTCAAACACGGCGTTATACTCCAGTTTTGAATATTATCAATGCCAATACTTCAAATCGCGGAGGGCAAGCAAATTATCGGCAAATGCGTTTTGGTTTGACGAGCGCTCATATGGAAAACGGTTATTTTTATTTTGATCATGTCGATAATGATCATGGTCAAACCTGGTGGTATGATGAATATGGTGTTAATTTGGGCGCTCCGGTTGATACCGCTCGTACGACAAATGCCAATGAAAAAAAATATACAGCCAATGTTTGGCAGCGTGAGTTTCAAAATGGTTTGGCAGTTGTAAACGGAAGCGGAGAAACCAAAAAAGTTTCTTTGGGTGGGGATTTTGAACGTATTCGTGGTGTTCAGGATCCAGTAACAAACAATGGTGCGATTGTGGATACGGTTACACTACCCCCGGACGATGGTTTGATTTTACTAAAAACAATTGCCACCCTAAACGATGTTGTTTATCCAAATGGTTCTTTTGTTCGTTTTTTCCACTACAATGGTACTCGCGCCCGCAACGGCTTCTTTTTGTTTGATGAAAGTCAGAGCGGTAGCGATCAGGTGGCGCATATTGATCTCACAAATGATGGCAACCGTGATTTGCTTGTCGCAACCAGAAATTTTCTTACCGCAACCAGAAATGATGGCCAGCCTTTGTTCAAAATTTTTCCGTACACTGCCAATTTTTCCGGGAAACTTTTTTTGTCCATTGGTAGTTTGGCAGAATCGATAATCACTGTTACCGGGAGTGGTGGCAAGACGCCAGTGCCTATTCAAAATTACGATTATTCAGGGGTTGCTCTTGGATCATCTTGGCGGCCAAGTACGGCTATAATCCAAAATGGTGCTTCTGTCGCGACAGTCCGAGGTTCTTCGGGGCAAAAGTTTATTGTCGTCGCGCCGGGTGCTGGTCAATTGCC
>CAZVNO010000001.1:9084-22581 GCA_964628715.1 uncultured Gammaproteobacteria bacterium
ATTGTACACATCTGACCGTCGTCTGGTTCGACAATGGTACGCTTTTGAAAAAACTTTTCGTGGCGGTTTGAAATTGACAGCAGGGGATTTGAATGGTGATGGAGTTGACGAAATTATTGTGGCACCGGCAACCAAAAAAGCGCCTATCATAAAAATGTTTAATCAATCAGGCAAAGAAGTTTTTCCTTCTTTCACCGCTTTCCAGGGGACAAATGGTGTTATCGGACTTGGTGTGCAAGATGTTGATTCTGACAGACAGCTTGATATTCTGGTTTTTAGTTCAGCGGCGGGTTTTTAGGATTTTTAATTATTTTAATAAAAAAACCACCCCGCCGCGGCGGGGTGGTTTTTTAATTTTTATTTTATAACGCTGCACCAGTGTCGAAGATGTGTTTGTTTATAACTGGCTTTGAAATCGCTTCTCGGTAAAGTGCGTTGGTTGTACCGACAATTGTGTCCCAGTTGTATTGCTTTTCAACAATAGCTCTGTTTTTTGTAGACGCTTCTTTTAGGTCGCGTTCATTTGTTTGCAAAAGCCAGACAAGTGCTCCGGCCAGAGCAGATAAATTGTTGGTTGGGAAAATAAATTGATCAGAAACGCCCAATTCACGGTGTTCCGGAATATCTGACAATAATACCGGCAGACCAAGACCCATGGCCTCAAGAACAGTCAGCGGCAAACCCTCATTGAAAGATGGATGAATAAGAGCTGTGGCATTGGCCATTAGCGTCGTCAAATTTTCTCCGTGCTGGAAGCCAGTGAAAATAATATTTGGGTTTTTCTTGGCCATGGTGCGGAGCATTTTTACATAAGAATCAGTATGATGCCCATCACCAACAATCACCAATTTACGGTTTCGGATTACTTCTGGCGCTTCGGCACAAACATTGTTAAACGCATGGATAGCAGTATGGATTCCTTTGTGCGGGATAAAGCGTGCCACCAGGATGATGTATTCTTTCGGACGAAGTTGATAACGATCGAGAATGCCAGTAGTTGATTTTGAATTCAAATTAAGTGTGTTTGCGCCATTTGGTATGTAGGCGGTTTTTGTGTCATATAAATCACGAGCATATTGTTCAATCGTGCGTGATACGGCAACGGTGCGGTGAGCAAAATGACAACTAGTCCATTCACCAATCGTAAGAGCGATTCTTCCGATACGCCCCCATTTTTCGTGTTTGCGGTCAATACAATGGAAAGTAGTAACAATAATAGTCTTTGGAGAAATCAATCTTGGAATCCAAGACCAAAGTGATGGTCCGACGCCATGATAATGAATAACATCAGCACGATTTAATATAGCGTGGATAGTGGCAAGGAAAGTGTGCGTGATTGTGTCAAGGTTTTTGGTATTGATGCTTGGAAGATGTTTAATTTTAATGCCAGCGTAATTTTGGTCGGTTGATTTTGTTGTGTACCAACGTCTGGCATAAACAGTGACATTGTGGCCATAACGAACCAGGCGTGTTGAAAGTTCTTCAACATGCCGTTCGACTCCACCGTGGATGGCAGGGAGCCCTTTTTGTCCGATCATGGCTATATTCATACATTTTTTCGCTAAAATAAGCGATATTTCCTTATTTATGCGATAAGTAACCATATCAAAAAAACCCTTGTTTGTCAAGGGCATCCTTGAGGATAACTTTTTGGCTATTCGACAACCAAAATACCTTGTTTTTTAGCTTCGATATCAGACGAGAGAGAGGTGTCGATTGCGGGCAAAGTATTGGTGATTTTTCGGTTGGTATATGTATCAAAACCGGTTGCACTAATGTTGTTTAATAGTGGTGCAGTCAATCCCAACTCTGATAGTTTTGGTGTATAGCCCAATTCCATCGATATCTGCACGCTATCATGAGGGTCAATTGTGCCAGCTTGCCATTCGATTCGTCTGGTTGCTTCGTTGTAAGAAATGTTTTGGCCTAGAGAAACACTGGTTTTACTGGTCCATTTTATATTTGGCGCCAAAGTTGCTCCAAATGAAATCGGGTTGATTTGGCTGGTTGAATTTTTAAGGGAAATTATTATCCAGTATTTTGTTTCGCGACCAACCGTAGGTGGTAATGGCCCACGACCAATCTGATCACCTTCAGGCGTAAAGTATCTCGCTTCGCCGTTTAGGATAAGCGTTGTCCCAATTGGTAGTGGGGTTGATTCGCCGCGGACTGAAAAAATTGTTTCTGGACTGGTGGAAAAGGCACCAGACAAACGCGGCAAAAGTGTAAGAGAGATGTCTGTCCCTCCGTTTGGAAAATCGGCGATTGGAATTCGGAGTGTAATTATTTTTGTTTCGTCTGGTTTCAAGGGAGAATCAAAACGGATTGTAAAAATCTGCTTCGCCAATGTCCCGATATTTTTATTTGCACTGGAGAAACGCGAGATTTGGACTAGCGCTTCTGGTAGAGGTAGGGTAAGGACAAGGTTATTCAATGTTTGGTCGCTGATATTTTTAATGGAAAAATTTGTTTTAATCAAAGAACCTGGTTCACCGTACAAGGCATTGTCCCAGTTAGCATTGATTTGGATAGGCTGCGGGAGAACAGTTATATTTCGGGTAATTTTGACTTGCGGAATGGCTTTTTTTGCCAAGATAATTTCGGGTACAAATGTTAGTTTTGATTCGATTTGCTTCTTGTTTGGGTTTGTAAAATGAGCAATACCTTTCATTTCTACGGTACTGTGTGGTAGTAACGATGGTAAGTTCCATTGTCCAGCTTCGATAGATCCAGCCTCGGATTTGAGATTATCAATCGTTGTTTCTTGGTCTTTGTCAATTTTAATCCTAATTTGCGGTGTGGTAAGATCACTATTATTTGTAATAGATAAATTGAATGGTGTGTCGCCTTGGGCAGTCGTGGTTGATGCAATTGAAATTTTTGCGTCTATAACTGATCCACGAGATGTAAAGATACCGACACCAATTTTTTCCTCACGTTCATCGCGAGTTTCTTGGCGATAAGATAGTGAAACAGGAACATTAGTGGGGGATTCTGGTTCTGTATAAAAAGTTCCTGGTACGGTAACGCCGCCACTTTCTCCGGGCTTAATCGTATCGATAAGAATATATTTTTTGAATTCAGTACTGGTTGTTTCTGGTAAAAAACCGGATGGTAAATCAATATGAAGCCGAGCTTCTTTTAGGGTAATAGCACTTTTATTTTTGTATGTCACAACCAGTGGAACTTTGTCACCTGATTGGAAGCGATTTACTGGTGTATCAACCGTGACAGTAATTGCTCGACGCACAGTCGGGTCGTAGGCAAATAAATAGATTGTTAGTGCGATCAAACCAAAAACAGCTGCCAAAAGCGCCAGATCAAAAACAAATAATTTTTTAGCATGCACATACCGGCCATGGTAATGCGAGAAGAAGTGCCGCCGCGTCAATGGGAATAGATGAAGAGACATAGTTATATCTACGCGGTGTATTATACCTGAATTGTCGGGTTTTGTTCAGAGGAAGGATTTTCCGGGTGATTTGTTGGTTTTTTTATTACCTTGTTGCTTGGAGAATAGAGTGTGTTTTTTATTCGCCACTTATCCACATATTGGCCAATGCCAAATTTATTTGCCTTATTTTTTACGGTTGTTTTGGCTTGTGACCATTTGACCAAACTCTCAAAGTTTAGCTTGTATCGTCCGGCAACTACTACATAAGTAATTTCTTGGTTTTTGATGGCACGTCTGATTGTCTGGGCGTTTACTCCAAACAAACGAGCTGCCTCTGAGATTGATACTCTGATTATTTCTTTGGATTGGCCTTGGTTTGTTTGTGTGTCTGCCATAGTTCAAGTATTTGTATACTTTAGTCTATACAAACAGGTTAGCACATTTTTTGCTTTTTGTCAAGTTAATAGTTCTATTTTGTATAGACTATTGTATACAAAATTAGAGTTTTAGTCATTTTTTATTAGGTTAAGGCTAGTATTTTATCACTATATTTTGCTAGTTTACTTTGATTTTTTACCTAATATATGCTATACTCCTCTATGTTTGGTCGGTTTGGTTCGTGACCTTTTTTGTTTATAGTTTTTTGAGCTAAGGGTCTACTGTAACATTTTTGCCTTTGCCACGTCTTTATATATGAAGGAACTTATAGAAGAAAAACTGCTTCTGTACAAAGTCCAAACAGAAAAGGATGCTGAGGCATTTGCTTTACTGTATGATCGGTATGTTGATCAGGTTTATAGATTCGTGTTCTTTAAACTATCTCATAAACAAGAAGCAGAAGATGTTACTGGTGATGTATTCTTGAAATGCTGGCAGTTTTTGACAGGTGAAAAAGGAAAGACCGCGCGAAATTTTCGTAGTCTGCTTTATACGATTGCTCGGAATTGTGTGATTGATGTTTATCGGTCGCGTTCCAAACAAAAGGAGCAGTCATTGGCGGATATTGATTTGGATGATGGTGGTGTTCAAAAGTATATTCTTGAATCCAAGGGTGACAATGAAAAAATCTTTGTTGCCATGAAAAAAATGAAACAAGAATATCAAGAAGTGGTTTTGTTCAAATATATCGAAGACTTTTCAATCGGTGAAATCGCGGCGATGACTGGAAAAAGTATTGTCAGTGTTCGTGTAACATTGCATCGAGCTTTAAAAAAATTACGTGAATTGCTCGACGAATAATATATATGAGTACTCGCTCACTCAAGGAACAATTAATGAATATTCGAAATGGACATGACCGGATTGGTGCTGATCCTGCTTGGGTGCGCTCAAATCGTGATTTACTTCTGAGTCAGATTAGAAACACAGTAGAGCCTCGTTCTACACGTTCGATTTTTTCAAAACGTTTGGTTGGGCAATTTTCACATGCCGTAAAATTATTTGTTCCAGCAAACTTGGCTACTTCCATCCGTTCAATGAGTTTTGTTTCCTTGGCTTTGCTTTTGGCAGTTTCTGGATGGATCGCAAGTGTTTCGGCTGCGCAGAATAGTTTGCCTGGAGACGCACTGTATAATGTTAAATTGGCCGGTGAAAAAACCGAGCTTTTAGTTGTGTCGGTGGTTGGTGGTCAAAAAAATAAAGTTGATACACTTTTCAAACACGCTTCGAATCGAGTCGAAGAACTTCATAAATCAAAAAATACTGATCAGGCAAAAATTGTTATTCAATCTTTGAAGCAGTCGATTGAATCTGCAAGCCAAAGTTTGCAGCAGGCAAATGATGCCAGTACACCAGATGCGTCTGTTGTTGCAAAAACTGTCAATGAAAAGACAGAACAGCTTTTGACATCACTTGGCACTCCGGTTGTGAGCGCGACTGAGCCGGCAATAGCAAATCAAGCGGCTGTGGTTGATTTACAAAAAGAAGTTGGTGAAGCCGCGCATCTTATCGAAGTGACAGGCGTAAAAGCTGTTCAAGTATTGGCCGAACAAAATTTGGCAGGGGACCAAACTGTTAGCGAGGAAGATGTTAAAGCTTCGGTTGAAAAAAAGTTAGATAGTCTTGTTTCTGATTTTTCGGAAATTAATAAAGACGTAAGCGATGTAAATACGATTGTAGTATCGAGTACTGTTGGCAGCGCTTCAGTGTCAATTGTTATAACCAGCGCTGACACGTCAACTGCTTTAGGGATTTTTGTTTCTGCTTCTGGGACAGCACCTATAGTACCAGTTACTTCAGCCGTTTCTGCTGTACAAGGCATGACTGTTTCGTCAGCCACTGTTGGACAAACAGTAAAAGCAACCGAACAGCGAGTGGCTGAGGCAAATAAGATAGTAGAAAAGACTGTGGCTGAAGCAAAGACTTTGATCCAAAACAATGATTTGGTTGGGGCTCTAAAAAAAGTAGAAGCCTTGACTGATGTCAAAAAAGAAACAGGCAATGCTGTGATTCAGGCAAAATTAATTACCGAATCAGCAACCGCAAATAGTGCGTTGTCGTCACCAAACGCGGCCACGGCACCAACCGCGTCAACCACGCCGGCATCTGTTCCGGCAGCAACAACAAAGCCAGTTCTTCAGACAAATGTTACTGTACCGGCGCCAACATCGGCTCATAGTACGACTGATGTTCCGGTGTCAGTTCAAAGTATTAAATTGAAAAGCGGCCAACGTTAATAAGTTTGAGGGTGTACCTTACGACTGTTTTTCAGTCGCAAGGTGTGCTCTCGAGCACGGCTCTGTACCGGGGGTACAAGCATTACAATGTAAAAAAATACTGTGTGGCCTGATTCGTTCTCATCCTTTTGCCCACTCTGGGTCGAGGACGGGTCGCCGCCATACAGTATATCTTGTCTCATTTGCCTCGGTGAATGAGATAGGGTGGGCAAAACAGTAAGCAAAGGTCGAGGTTCAATTCGAGCCGCTTATTGTCACTAGTTATAGGCCTTATCTTCTAGACGGATCTCGTTAGAGAGACGCGCTAGCGGGTAAGACATTATTTATCTATGAACCAAGCATTAAAAATCGGAAAGCTCGCGTTTACGTGGGCAGTGGTCGGTATGACCATCGCTTGGAGTGTCGGTCTCTCAATGCTCGTCCAGCCTCTCGCGGCCAAGGCAGCAACTTGCCCAACACTCTCATCTGGTGACCTTTTCAAGGTTGCAGGTAACAGCGCAGTCTACTTACTCAACGCCAACAAACAACGCTTATACTTTCCAAACGCAGATGTATACTACAGCTGGTTTCCAGACTATTCAGGTATAGTCGAAATTGATTCCAGTTGTTTGGTTGCCTACCCACAGCCAAGTGTTCCACCATACGGTGTTAACTGGCGTACAGGATCACGCCTTGTGAAGTTGCAAATTTCACCAGATGTGTATGCTGTTGAACCAGGCAACAAACTCTCAAAAGTTGGTAGCGAATCAGTCGCAGCCGCTTTGTACGGCAGTGATTGGAATCGCAAAGTCGTTGATGTTTCAGACTACTTCTGGCCAAACTACACCAATCGTGGATCTGAAATCACCGAATCCAAACCACATGAAGGTCAACTTATCAAAGTTGGCTCAAATGGTAGTGTTTGGTATGTCTCAAACGGCAGTAAAATGTCCGTTGACGGATCAGTCCGTGGCGATGTTCGTGTCGTGACACAAGCTGTCGCTGACGCTGTCTCAACAGGCAGTGGTTCAGTTACAGCCGCTTCTATCTACACCAACCCATCACAGGGTATTGGCGGTGGTAGCAGCGTTCCATCAACTCCAGTAGTTGGTGGTGGTTCACTCACTGTTTCTCGTGCGTCTGACTCACCAATGAGTTCATTCGCATTGAAGAACGCAGCTCGCGTTCCATTTACAAAAGTTGTCCTCACAGCTGGAAGTTCAGATGTGACGATTGACTCTCTTATGGTACGCCGCGCTGGAGCACCAGCCGCAGATAGTGATTTTGCAACTGTTAACTTGGTGGATGCCAGTGGCAACCTCTTGAACGACAGTGGTAAATCATTCAACTCAACTCATGAAGCTACATTTACTGAGGACATTGTTATCCCAGCAAATAGTTCAAAGACCTACACCATCGTTGGTGATATGGCCGATGTCTCAACTGGCAACGGCAATGTCCCAGTTTTGGAACTTGAATCTGTCACTCTCGTTGGTGGCGGTTCAGTGAGTGGTCTTCCAGTTGCCGGTTACCCAGTAACTATCAACCAGAACATTTCTGTTGGTACAGTAACTTTGGCTCAAGGCACAACAGTCGGTGACTCAACCAAGGAATTGGGGAGCAAAGATGTTGACCTTGCCAGCTTGAAAGTTACAGTTGCTATAAATGACTTCCAGGTAAGCCGCGCAGTGTTCTACAATAGCGGTACAGCCAGTGATGGTGATTTTGGCAATTTCAAGATCAAGTACAACAACAATGTGATTGGTACAGGTTCAATGAAGAGTAAATATGTTTCATTTGACCTTGCATCATGTACAGCTGATTGTTTGATCACAAAGAACAACAACCGCACATATTCTGTGTCCGGTGATGTGGTCAATGGTTCTGGTCGTACCATGAATCTTGACGTACAGCGCACAGTGCATGTGTTGGTTCGTGATTTGACAAACAATGTCTATGTCACACCAGAAAACAACGCAAGTGCAATGACAAACACCATCACAGTATCTACTGGTCGTTTGGCAATCTCGAAGACAAACGATGTCGCAGCTGCTGACGTACCATCAAATACAAGTGATGTTAAGCTCGCAACCTTTAACTTCAAAGTTACTGGTGAGCCTATTGATGTTCGCACATTGTCTTTCCGCGTCACAACAGGCGGAACTGTTACACCAGCAGGTATTGACAGTTTGACCCTTTACGATGCATCAGGCAAAGCCTTAATCGGCGGCCAGGATGTGACTCGTGTTGGTTCAACAGCATACGGCTATGTAACATCATCTGATGCCTTTACTCTCCCAGTAGGTGATAACGTCTTGACTGTAAAAGCCAAGATTGATAGCTCCCCAGCTGATGGAGATACAGTCGTAGTTGATGTCGACATGAACAGTACAAATAATTTTGACGCTCGTGGTACAACTACTGGTGATACTGTTACCCTTGGCACATATGCCAACCCAACAGGTTATGTCACTGGTAACACCATGACAATCCGCACAGCTCAGCTCCGCATCACAACACTTTCAACCCCAGCTTCTGCAACGTATGCTGGTGGTAGTACAGACCTCATCTGTGCAAACGTGCTCTTTGATGCAGCCGGATCGTCAGAAGATATCCGAGTTACTCAGGTGAAAGTTGAGGATAATGTATCAAGTGGCGCCAAGACCCAGGATCTCCAGAACATCCGCTTGTTTGTGGATAAGGATGGAGACAGTTACAATGGGGCTGGTACACAGGTTGCACTCTCAAACACACAGAGTGGTTCTGACTCAGACGCAAATGACGATGAAACAATCACTTTCAATTTGAGTGGTGCTGACCAATTTGTGGTCAAGTCTGGCAAGAAGTTGGTCGTAACAGTGAAGTGCAACCTTTCAGGTGGCGCTTCAACTGGTACACACAATCTCCGCACAAACACTGCAAGCCAGGTCTCACTCGTTGGTGTCAACAGTGGTAACACTGTAACAGCTGTTGCTGATTCAGCTGGTGGACAAAATATTTCAGTCGGCACAGCCGGTGGTACAGTTCAGGTTTCTATCGATGCCTCGAACGTTACCAGTAAGAACTATGCCGCTGGTTCACAGGGTGTCACGCTTGCAAGTTTCAACTTCTACGCGACAACCACTGAAGATATCGATGTCCAGAAGATCTACTTCACACAGCGTGTGACAGATACAAACAGTGCTGCATACCAGGATTACGATCTCTTGTTTGTGACTGATGCTAGTGGTAATGTGCTCGGTTCGGTTGTCCCAACCAGTACAAAACCAGTCATCTCTCTCAACAGTCGAGCATTCTTGGTTCGCACAAACAGTTCATCCGGTCAAATCTTGTACCTCAAGGCTAACTTGGCAACCATTGCTCCACAAGGAACAGTGACAGCCGGTGGTCACAATCTCGGCTTCAATATTACCGCGATTGGCGATATCACAGCCAAGGGTGCACAGAGCGGCTCGAACGCAGTTGTCTACTTTGGTAGTTCAGTACCAAGTGGCAACACCCACTATGCGTACAAGTCTGTGCCAACAGTTACAGTACTGCCAGTCAGCAACTCAACTTTGGCCAACGGTACGAATGAACTCTTCCGCTTGAGTGTTACTGCAAACAGCGGTGACATCTCGGTGTACAAGTTCACCTTTGATATCACAACTACGACAGCTTCAGTGTCTGCCCTCCAGTTTGTTGATGTCACTGATAGTCCAGAAGTCCAGCTCTACTCAACATCAACTGCGGTACAAAATATCCCAGTTATCGCGAGTATCTTCCTCGATCCAAACAGTCAGTGTGGAACCGCTCAGTGTCTCCAAGGTGGATCTGAGCGTGTGATCGCTGCTGGTACCACAAGAACATACGTTCTTCGCGGTACAGTGTCAGGAGTTGCAACAGGTGCGACAGTGTCTACTCGCCTCATCGGTGATAACGCTGCTCAATCCAACGTTGCGACAATCATGTCGTCAGCCAACACCGTCGAAAGTCGCCGACCAAGTAACTTTATTTGGTCAGATCGCAGCGCCGGTGCTCATGCGACAACAACAGCAGACTGGACAAATGGTTACCTCGTTACGGGCTTGAACGCTCCATCGAGTACACCAGCCACTGTCTCGAAATAATCTTTCGGATAGTACCCAGTTTGGTCTACGGGTAACGTAGATTAGAGAAACCCTCCCTTCGGGGAGGGTTTCTTGTTGCTTGCCGAATCAAGGTTTTTTTGGTACTGTGTAGGTATTGTTTGTAATCTTTTCGTGTGAATATGAAAAAAATATTAATGACTGTTGGTGGCGTAATCGTGCTTGGTCTGGCGCTTACATTTGTTTTCATGATGGGCAAGTCAGCCTTTTTTGGTAAAACTGTGGTTACAAGTACAACGAGTACGATGCCGGATCCTTTCCTGGGCATGGTGATACCACCTGAATATGCCAGCGACCCAGCAACCAAAGCGGTCATTGAAAGGAAGATCGAATTGGTCAAAAAAGCCTATTCGGAAAAACCAGGCACCTGGGAAACTTGGATTGCGATCGGGGATATAAGAGCGCTTCTTAAAGATTACAATGGTGCGATCGCGGCTTACCGCAATTCATTGGCCTTGAACTCACACAATATTGTCGGTTATCGCAATTTGGCAGTGGTCTACGAAAATAATCTGAATGATTTTCAGAAAGCCGCAGAAAATTATGAATTGGCAATAAAGAATAATCCAGGGGA
The DNA here is from genome assembly GCA_964628715.1 of uncultured Gammaproteobacteria bacterium. Lineage (GTDB taxonomy): Bacteria > Patescibacteriota > Patescibacteriia > Magasanikbacterales > UBA922 > JAHFIC01. The sequence continues at coordinate 19,834 of CAZVNO010000001.1, forward strand.
CATTGAAAACTATATTGAACTTGCTAGGGTGCAATCAAAACGATTGAGTCATCCGCTTGATGCTGAAAAAACTTTAAAGGATGGTTTGAAAGTCACTAGTTACAACCCAGATGTTTGGCTGACTTTGGTAAGGCATTATCAATCGGTCGGTGATACAAAAAATTATACTGAACAAGCAAAGGCTCTCTTGGAGGCCTATCCAGCCAACACTCAATACAAAGAGCTTTTCAAAGATATAGTGAAGTAATAATTTATGCCACGGCAAATTGAGCGGTTTCTTAAAGCACTTCTTCTTGGTATTTTGTTTTTGACACCGCTCATAGTTGGTACGAATCTCCTTTATCCATTTGTAGTTTACCGAACATATTTTTTTCTGTATTCGGTTTTGTTTGCGTGGCTTATTTTTTTATTTGGCAGTGGATTTTCTGTTGATCAGAATTTGTCTGAAAGATCGAAGTTGTTAAAGCAGATATGGTTATATGGTGTTGTTGTTTTTTTTACAAATATTATTGGAACGCACCCGCTTTTAAGTTTTTGGGGGAATTATGAACGTATGATGGGTTTTGTGGTTGTGATTCATATGTTTTTATATTTAGTAATGTTGAGGAGTTTATTTTTTGAAAAGTCTGCTTATCAGAAAGTTTTATCCACTAGTGTGTTCTCTGCCTTGGCCGTAGTTTTGTATGGGTTAATCCAATCATCAGGAGCAGCCTTTCAAATTCGGCAAATTGATGATCGCTTATTTTCAACGATTGGCAACCCGGCTTTTTTGGCTGGTTTTTTGTTAATTAACATCTTTTTTTCTTTGTACCTGGCTGCAATAAAACGTGGTTATATAAAGTGGCTTTGGCTATCTGTAACGGCTTTCTTAGTAATAGGACTTATGAGTACGGCCACTCGGGGCGCTATTTTAGGTCTGATTTCTGCTGTTTTATTTTTGTTGGTTTTTTTGTCTGTTCGTTCGGTTTCACTATTTGGTTTTTCGGATAAAAAATTACAGTTAATTGGTCGAGTTTGTCTGATGGTTTTTATTTTGAGCGCCTTTCTTTTTGGTATTTTTAAAAATGAATTGGTAAATTCGTCATCGCTGGCAATCAAACGTTTGGCGGCAATTTCACTTACTGATTTTAGTACCCGTTCCAGGCTGTTGGTTTGGCAAGTCGGCTGGCAAGCTTTTCTTGAGAATCCTGTTTTTGGCTCTGGGGGTGGTACAGTTGCTTTGGCGATTGACCGTCATTTTGATTACCGTCTCGAAGAACCGGCTTTTGACAGTACTCACAATATGTTTCTTGATAGATTAATCGAGCATGGTATTTTTGGGTTTTGGTTTTATGCTGCTTTGGTTATTTTTTTGATACGTGCTTTGTGGTCTTCTTTTAGTAAAGATGCGGAATTTTCTATATTTATTACGGCTGCTTTTATTGCTTACGCGGTACAGGCTTTATTTATTTTTGACACACTGGTCGTTTTGCTTCCATTAATGGTGGCTGTATGTGGCGTTGTGGTTTATGCTGAAAATTTTATTTTGCCAAAACAAACAAATAATAAATCAAGATCTATAGTCTTGTTGGTAGGTTGTATTTTTACTGTATTTTTTTTCTTTGCGCATATGCGTTCATGGCATGCATTAAAGAGCGCAAGCGATGGTTATCGCGCCATGACCAGATCACAAAATATTACTGAGGCAAATGTTTATTTTTCCGAAGCGCAAAAAGCGGCCTATTTTGGTTATGGCAATATTGCTTCGATTATTCAAAAAGGTTTTGTTGCGGCTATAGATAATCGGGAAAAGTTTTCTGATGCCGATGTTGAAGATTTGTTTACATTGGCTATAAGCGCTTATGACCAGGCAGAAAATTATGAAGGACCGTATTCGTTGTGGTACTTGGAACAAGCAAAAATTTTTATGGATGCCAAGGATGTTAATTCTAAGGATACGGTTAGTTATGTCGAAACTAGACTAAATTCAGCTCGTGATATTACACCGAGACGTCTGGATATCTGGTTTATCGAGGCACAGTTGGCTTTTTGGCAAAGAGACTTAGCCAAAACAAAAAATATTTTAATGGATGCTCGTAATTTGTTTCCCGAAGCAGCGGATCGTGTTGACGAGCGGTTATCATTATTGCCCTAATTATATTGAATCTTTGGCCTAGGTTTGTTATGATGGGGTGGATTATTCACTATATTTTCTATGCGTTCCTCGACTTTGCGTAATGTGCTTTTGTGCCTAATTGGGGCTACTTTTATTACGCCGATGATTATGGCACCAGCGCATTTTATTTTTCCGTTTATCGTGCCAAAAATTATTTTTTTCCGGACATTGGTTTTGCTTTTACTTGGTGGCTATATTGTGCTTCTCTCCAGTAAATGGGATGAGTTTCGGTTACGTTTTTCACCGGTTACTATCGCGGTTCTGCTTTTTTTGGCAAGTTTTTTTATCTCTACGGTTGTTGGGATAGATTGGTACCATAGTTTGTGGGATAATCACGAACGCATGCTTGGTCTTTTTACGATTATCCATTACGTTTTGTTATTTTTGATCGCTTCCTCAATCGTCAAGGATGAACACGAATGGCGCTGGCTTCTCCGTGGATTTTTATTGGCAGGGGGTATTGTCATGTTTATCGGGTTATTGCAGCGTTTTGAACCGAGCCTGCTTTTGAACCAAAGTGGGGATCGCGTTGCCTCTACACTTGGGAACCCTATTTATGTCGGTGGATATGGACTTTTCCTGTCCTGCGTTGG
>CAZVNO010000001.1:22591-28459 GCA_964628715.1 uncultured Gammaproteobacteria bacterium
GCTTTTGGCGATGAAAGAAGAAAAGAAAATTTGGAGGATATTTGCAATAGTAACCGGTGGTTTGGGTTTCTTAGGTATTTTTTTGAGCGGTACTCGAGGTTCTGTACTCGGCCTTATTGCTGGTATTATCACTCTCGGACTTTCTTATTTAATAATGATGAAGGAGCATGGAGATCTTAGAAAGAAAGTTTTTATCGCTCTTAGTGGTTTTTTGGTTCTTTTGGTGATTTTGTTTGCTTTTCGTCAAACAAATTTTGTCAAAGATATTCCTGGTCTGGGTAATCTTTTAAATTCTTTTTCATCGGTAAAAGGAACTGTTGCTACTCGTATCATGGCTTGGGGGATTGCCTTTGAGGGGTGGCAAGAGAGACCTGCGTTCGGTTGGGGGCCAAACAATTTTTATTATATCTTTAACAAGTTCTATCGGCCGGAATTTTTGGAGCATGGTTGGTCAGAAACTTGGTTTGACAACGCACATAATATCATCATGAATACGCTTGCTGTTCAGGGTGCTTTTGGCCTTATTTGCTATTTGGGAATGTTCGCAACGGTAATCATTATGCTTTGGCGAGCAAGAGTAAGGTATGGTTTAGATAAGCATGTGGTTGCTGTTGGTATTGCTTTTTTGGTGGAACATTTGACTCATAGCGTATTTGTATTTGAGAATCCGACATCATATTTGTATTTTTTCTTTTTTCTAGCATACCTAAACGGTATTGTTTATTTGGCGGAGAAAAAAACAGAAATAAATAGTACGGCAAATAGTGTCGTGATACCAATAGGTTTTTCGAGCGTCGTCTCTGTTATTATTTTGCTTTTTATTTATAGCACAAATATTAATCCGGCTAGAGCGAATATGGCTTCATTGCTGTCTCTTCAGAGTCTCTATACCATGAGTGATCCAATCGGGCAGTATAAAACAGGCGCAAGCATACCAACTCCTCATATCGATGATATTAGAACAGACTTTAGTCGTACTGTCACGCAGACCATCCAGAACTATGTCGAAATTGGAAGGGGTGACGATGCCAAAAAATTGATTGAATTGGCGCGAGAAGAGCTGGCGAAAAATATTCAATTACACCCAACCGATATCCGCACTCATATTTTGCTGGCTGATTTGAATCAGCATGCTACCATGATGAATCAAAAAATTGAGTATTTACAAGAAGCCGAAGCGCTTCTGACTGACGCTCTGGTTCAGTCTCCAAAGCGACAGCAGATTCAATTTTCATTGGCAATGGTTAAATTAAATTTACAAAAGTTTGATGATGCGATTGAGCTTATGAAGCAAAGCATTAGAAATAATTCAAAAATTTCCGAAGGCTGGTGGCGCTTAGCTTTTATGTACAAACAGATTGGGAGGAATGATATGGCAGAGGCTACTATTCGTGAAGCTTGGGCGCGCGGTATTTCTTTTAACTCACAGGGTTCTGTGGTCGTGAATGAGATCGTGCCTAGCGGACAAAACTCAACACCAACGCCAAATTTACCGGCTTTTTCTCTTGAGTAAATTGTTTGCAGGATTTAATTTTGGGCTAGGCGTTAAGCGAACGGTATAGCCCTATGGTTGGTTCTTCTTCAGAAGCTACGGAAATTATTTTTTTGGCGACAGCATCAGCGTAAGCTTTTTCGGCCTTTTCTTTTGCATTTTTTGCAGTCAGAGCTTCGCCCAAAGCTTTTCCTAGAAGTTTTGGATTGTTTGGTTTTACAAGCCAGCCAGTTTCATTGTTTTTTATTAATTCAGGTATACCACCGACCATGGTAGCTACGACTGGTATCTTGGCTGCAATTGCTTCTATAATTGCATAAGGCAAGCCTTCTTTTCGTGATGGTAATACAAAAATATCGAATGCTGGGAGATAACTCTGGGCATCGTTTTGGAAACCGACAAAATGAACGCGGTCTGATATATTTAGTTTTTTTGTCAATTTTTCAAGCTTCTTTCTCTCTGGGCCGTCCCCGAGGATAAATACATGGGCACGGTTTAGTGCCGCTTCTTTCGTTAGTGACTTTATTAGTATATCCAGTCCTTTTGTTGGGAAACAGTTTGCGATTGTCCCTATCCATGGGGCCATAGTCGCCGAGATTGAACAGTTCATTATTTGGCAAAGTCTGGTTTTGGCCTGATTTTTCGAATAAGTATTTTTTGGTTTTTGGATGTGGAGCGGTTGTGTATATATTTTTGATTCGGGTATACCGATATTCCTGGCGGCCTGTGCGTCCTGTGGGGATAGGACAATAATTTTATCTTTTGCTTTGGCTGTTTTACTTTCCAATATAGAGTAAAATGTTTTGCGGATTAAGCCGATTGGTTCTTTGAACACCCAGCCATGAGCCGTATAGACAAGTCGTGTAGTGTTTGAGTTTGTGAGTTGGTGGGCGATAGAGCCCAAAATACCGGCTTTGGAGCTGTTTAGGTGAATGATATTTGGGGAAAATGATAAAAAAAGATTCTTTAATTCGTAGGTTGATTTTAGATCTTCAATTGGTTTGATTGAGCGGCCAAGATGTTTTAGTTGGATAATTTTTATTCCCGCGCGGATTGCATTTTTTTGCAGGTCATTTGGCCCATTTTTTTCACCAACAGCGATGGCGACTTCAAAATATTTTTGAGCCTCTACGGCCAAATCAAGCACGTATTTTTGCGCGCCACCCCAAGGGCCACCTTGGGTGATAACGTAGAGAATTTTTTGTTTTTCCATATGTAAACTTGCTGTTCTTCAAAAGTTCGTTTAGTATAGTAGGCGGACAGAAAAATGTCTAATTATCTCTTATGTTAAAAAACAAAAAATTGTTAATTTTATTATTTATTGGACTCATCGCGATCGGCACTAGATTTTATCGAATTACATTTGCCGACACATATACTGATGAAACTATCAATGCTTTTCGTTCAATTGGCATGATTGATTATGATACATCGCCATCTCAGACAACACCCTGGCAATGGTTTGCCTCGGTGCCGTGGTGGGGACATCTGTCATTTCATGATCACCCTCTGGGGTGGATGTGGTTGGTCCATGCTTCTTTTTCAGTTTTCGGTGTCAATCTTTTCGCAATTCGTTTCCCGGCTGTCGTCGTTGGACTTGGCTCAATTATATTAGTCTATTTAATTTCCAAAAAACTTTTCACAAAAAATGAAACTGCGTATTTTGCTGCCATGTTAATGGCTGTACAGTCGTACATGGTTTGGGTGTCACGGGTTGGTCTTCAAGATGGCCTCGTTATTTTTTTACTCCTTTTGGATGTTTTTGTTTTATTGCATGTTAAAGAAAAACCAAGGTACTGGTGGTTGCTTGGTCTCACGTGTGGCCTTGGTATTATTACCAAGTACACCACTTTGATTATCTTTCCAATTATCATGGTTTATTGTTTTGTAAACCGAGTTTCTTTTGTTAAAAACAAAAAATATATCGGCGCATCGGCTTTGGTTTGCTTTTTGGCGGCAACGCCGGTTTGGCTTTACAATGCGATGCTGTATCGCGCTACTGGCCACTTTGATTTTCAGTTTTCGGCAGCTCTTGGTCAGGATGTACCGCAGTGGACATATCGGATGGGGAGAGTCGCGGTTGGTGGACTAGGGGATAGATTCAAGAATTTTTTTGTGGCTATGTCATCGGCTAGTTCAATTATTTTTTGTTTTGGTTCCCTCGCTGCCGTCGGGGTAGCTTTTTGGCAATGGTTGTCAAAGCGTGAGACCAAGCTTTCATTTATTGGTGGGGCGATTGGCCTTATGTATCTGTGGTTTTTTGTGATTGGGTCAACCTATCGGTTTGTGGTCATGATTGTCCCGCTCTTAATTTTACTTTTTGCGTATGAGTACGACAGAATCAGTCAGATCGGGAAGGCGCGTACCATTGTAATTCTCAATTTAGCAGTTGGAGTTTGGTTTGTTTTGGAATTTTTATTTACGATAAATAGTTTTTTACTACCGCGCTCATTTGGTTTTGTGAATCGGACATATGCAAAAATAAACGATGAGACGCAGAATTATGGTTTCAATCAATTGAATTTATATATAGAAAATATTTTGCAAGGTAGGGTAAGCGCCTTGTTTGGTCAACCGGCATATCAATTTCTTACAGATACCCAAAATAAACGCATCAAAGCAGCCAAAGATTCTGACGCCAAGCCATTGGCTATTGTAATGGTGTATAACCATGATATAAATTTCATGGCAGGTCTCTGGCTATTCCAGAGACGTTTGGTGTACGACGGTTGGCCGGTAATGGATAATTTATCTTTTGGGCGTTTGACCAAAGGAAAATTTGATTCCTATTATCGTTCCCAGGGTATTAACGAGTTTGTCTATATCGTACCTATATCTGAAGATGTAAAAAGGCCAATTGGTGATCAATCTGGTTCTGTGGATGATTTGGAAAATTATTTAAAATCAAAAAACATTGTTCCTGAGGTTGTCACAAACGCCCAGGGTAAAACCGCCTTTCTTGTTTATCGGTTTTAAGAGCTTTGTTTTCTGTAAATTTAATTTGACATTTAGGCATTTTTGGGCTACCATGGTTGTATTATATTTGCCTTAATTATGCGGATTTTGGTTACCGGAGGGGCCGGTTTTGTCGGTTCGCATTTAATCGATCGTCTTTTGGCTGAAGGCCATTCTGTCATTTGTGTTGACAGTTTTTTTAGTGGCAAAAAGGAAAATATCGCCCATCATATTGATAATCCAAATTTTACTTTGGTTGCGCATGATATTCGGTTTCCTTTGAAGTTAAAATCTGAGCGTCTCGATCGGATTTATCATTTGGCTTGTCCGGCATCTCCAATGCAATATCAGTTTGATCCAATTTTAACTTTGGAAACTAGTATTATTGGTACCAAGCACATGCTCAATCTGGCCAGACAGACTGGCGCTCGTTTGCTTTTCTCTTCGACTTCAGAGGTGTATGGTGATCCGCTTGAACACCCGCAAAAAGAAAATTATTTTGGTAATGTTGACCCACTCGGGAAGCGAGCATGTTATGATGAAGGAAAACGAGCTGCAGAAACATTATGCAAAGATTTTATTGAACAACACAAAGTCGACGCTAGGATCGTTCGTTTGTTTAATGTCTATGGGCCAAGAATGATGTTCAATGACGGACGGGTTTTGTCAAATTTTATTTTACAAGCGCTTCTCGGTGAAGACATGACGGTTTATGGTAAAGGTGAACAGACACGGAGTTTTATGTATATTGATGATTTGATTGACGCTCTTATAAAACGTATGGAAGTTTTGGGTGATGACTGGCGTCCGGTAAATTTGGGCAACCCGGATGAGAGGGCAATTATTGATTTGGCAAATCAAGTAAAAGTAGCGACCAATTCACAAAGCGCGATTGTTCATTACGACGATAATGATATGCCTGGGAGAATCGGCGATCCGAGACGGCGTTGCCCGGATATCAGTCGCGCAAAAGAATTGCTTAATTGGTCGCCAAAAGTTTCTTTCGCAGAAGGGTTGCAAAAAACAATTGCTGATTTTCGGATTCGTCTGGAACACCGGCCTCATGTTTTGGTTTTTTCAACATCTTATGCACCAGTATCTGGCCCAGCTGAAAATGCTGCTGCAGAAGTAATTGCTCGCAGCCCTGGTTATGAATTTGATATTATTACGGCGCGTTTAAATTCGGATATGCCAGCCGAATCACATGAAGGCCGTGTCCATATTTATCGTGTTGGTACTGGTAGGAAGTTTGATAAATTTTTGTTGCCGATTCGAGCATCGATTAAAGCAAAAAAACTTCACAAAAAGAATCATTATCAAATTGCTTGGGCAATTATGGCAAGTTACGGCGCGCTTGCGGCGATTATATTTTCATCAGTACTCCGCGCCAAAGTCCCTTTTTTGCTTAGTGTTTTTTGTGT
>CAZVNO010000001.1:28528-30196 GCA_964628715.1 uncultured Gammaproteobacteria bacterium
GCATGCTCCAGCGCGGCCGTTTACTTTCGCCCTTGTATCAATTAATTTTTCGCCATGCTCATCGTTGGCAAGTGGTTGGTCAGATGAGTGAGCGCCAGCGTTCTTGGCTTGAGGATGAGCGTCATGTCCAGGCCATTCAAGCAGATGGTAATTGGGATTTATTGGCAAAGAGAACAAAAGAGCAATTCCAGGAGATTGAGATTTTATCAACCCGATTGTCCTGAAGCTATGCCACAGGCGAAGCACCGGAATAATTTTTTTGCCAAGTTTGATCGACGTCTATGGTGGATTGTCGGTTTGGCGGCGATTATTATTTTTTGGCGTATTTCGCATGTTGATATGCTGGGCGATGATGCGCACTACAGTGCTAGGGCAGTGGGTCTGGTTGATTTCATGTTTGCAAATCCTGAATATCAATCTACTCCATTGCAGTGGTACTCACAATTGCCGTGGTGGTCCCATCTTTCTTTCCATGATCACCCGATATTACTTTTTTTTATTTCTTATTTTTTTCTTTCAGTTCATGAGAGTATTTTTTTTGCCAAATTACCGTTTGCTCTCATGACGCTCGCGTCATTGGTGTTCATGTACCAATGGATAGTTATCGCGACCAAAAAAGAATCTTTAGGTCTGCTTGCGACAATACTATTGGCACTTAATGCACAGTTTATTTGGGCGGGGAGAGTGTCGTATCTCGAGGGTGGCGTAATATTTTTTACTTTATTGGCTATTTTGACGTTTTGGAAGTTTATGGATGAGCGTCGCTTTTGGCTCGTATTTGGTTTATGTTTTGGCCTGGCTTTGCTGTCAAAATTTATTACTTTTTTTCTTATACCGGCTTTTATACTTACGATTTTTTTTACAGATCGAAGTTTGTTTCGAAAGCGCGAATTGTATTTGTCGTTTGGCCTGGCTTTTCTGGTTAATACCCCAACGATTATTTATAACATCTTCATGTATTTTTCTACCGGACACTTTGCATTGCAATTTGCCCGTTTGTTTCACCAGACAAGCCCCTGGCATCTAGAGGGGGTTCGTACTGGAAGTTTTTTGACGGCTTTTGTTGGTTTGTTTCAAAATCTTGGCGGAGTTATTTCTTGGTTGTATCTAGCGTGCTCGCTTTTGGCGCTTGGAATTATGTTCTTTGAAAGAACAAGACTCAATATATTTTTGGTCAGCAGTTTTATTTTTTTGGTGATACAGCATATTTTTATCGGGAATGGTGGAAATGTTTTGGCGATATTTACAATTTGCTTCGCGCCGCTTTTGGCTGTGGCTATAAACTATATTTGGTCCAAGGTTAGTGTTGCAAAAATACCACGAACTATTTTTTATGTTTTTGCAACAACTGGCTCTCTTTATGCCTTTTTCTTTGTGGTGAATAGTCATGTATTTTTTCGTCATATTGGTTCGGTTGGTTACGGACACTCGTCGTTATCTTCAGAAAATCGCGGTGTCTATCAGCTTGACCAGTACCTATCAAAATTGATTGCCACAAATGGTCCGTGGGATTCGGTTGATATTTACTATGTAGTGAAACGAGTTGATCCACGTTTGCATAAATATATTACGACTCTTACTTCACAAGAGCGAAAAGAGCAAGCTGCTCATAGTCGGGTAATTCTTTTTGATAATTCGATAAATTGGTTTGCTCGGGTTTGGCTCTTT
>CAZVNO010000002.1:0-12839 GCA_964628715.1 uncultured Gammaproteobacteria bacterium
TTTTAGTAATCGTGAATAGATGTCGTAAGCGCGTTCGCCGTAGCTGGTTTTTTCAATTACTGTTGGGATAAGATATTGAGAGGATATTCCCATATTAGTATTTTTAAAGTTTTTTTAGTATAACAATTAACCGTCTACAATGGAAGAGGTGGCTTTTTAGTTTGTTACATCGACTGCCTGCATAACTTGAAAAATATTTTCAAAAGCTGAAGCTAGTGGTCCGGGAACAGTGAAACCAGCTGCTTTTTTGTGTCCGCCTCCGCCAAGAGCTTTGGCGATCGCTGAGACATTGGTATCATCTCTGGTGGTTCGAAAGCTGCCTTTAATCGTGCCGTCAGCTTGTTCAGTCAAGACCATTGCCATTCGGCTTTCGCCTAGGACATTCATAAAATTGGAGATACCTTCAGCAACACTTGCTTCAACGTCATGAGCCAAGAGATCGGCTTGAGTCAAATAGGTATAAGCCAAATCGTGCACTGGGTGTTTTTCAAGGCGGGATAGGACTAGACCCCACAATTTTAGGGTATCAACAGTTTTGTCTTTAAAAATAGAGCCAGTGATTAATTTTACATTTGCCCCTTTCACGAGCAGGTTGTGTCCAATTGTGAGCGCAGTTGCGCTGGTAGCTCCATTGGTAAAATTATCAGTATCAGTCATTAGTCCAGTCATAAGTGACGTCGCCATTGTTGAATTTATATTTGTGTGGATGATAGTGAAAAAACGATACAAAAGCTCGCAGGTCGAACTGGCTTTTGGATCAACAAAATTTAGCGCGCCATAGTTTTCATTGGTCGCATGATGGTCAAAGGCAATAATTTTTATCGATCGATTTAATGCTTTGATACGATCCGCCACCCCAGCATATCTCAAATCTCCAGAGTCAAAGACAATAATTAGATCCAATTCAGGATCTTGCCATAGATCTTCATTTTGAGAGATTTCATCGGTGTGTGGAAGGAAGGTAAGCTTGGTTGTCATCGGTGTGGCACAAAACGCCGAGTATGATTTTTTTTGGACCTTTAACCATTCCATAAATGCCGTACAAGAGCCGATAGCGTCGCCATCTGGATTTTTGTGAGGAATAAGAAGCAGGCGGTTGGACCGCATTATCTCTGAGTGAATTTGACGCGCGATACGATACATAGTTTGGTTTTTTTGGGGTCGAACAAGCAGGTCAGTATAAATGACTTGTTTCGTTTTGTCAAGACGTGATACTATATGCCCAATACCTCTTGTCTGAATTTGCTTTGAAACATGTTTCTTAAGTCACTCGAAATTCATGGCTTTAAGTCTTTCTCGGAAAAGACCTTGCTTAATTTTTTACCAACTCGAGAAGAACATCGTTCAGTTACAGCTATTGTCGGTCCAAATGGTAGTGGTAAAAGTAACGTCGCTGATGCAATTCGGTGGGTAATGGGTGAACAAAGCATGAAGACACTCCGTGGCAAAAAAGGTGAAGATGTTATTTTTGCCGGGGCTGAGGGTAAAGGTAAAATGGGCATGGCCAGGGTGGATATGACTCTCGATAATCACGACCACCGCATGTCACTTGATTATGATGAAGTGGTGATCAGTCGTCGGATGGATCGAACAGGTGAGAGTGAGTATACTATCAATGGTAATCCTGTCAGACTTTTTGATTTACAGGTATTACTTGCGCAAGCGCAATTCGGTCACGGGTCGTATAGTGTTATTGGGCAAGGAATGATCGATCGGCTGCTGTTGCAGTCACCGGTTGAGCGTAAAGATTTTTTTGACGAAGCTTGTGGCATCAAAGAATTTCAGATTAAACGGCATTCGGCTTCATTGAAATTGGAGCGCACCCGGGCACACATGGATGAAGCCGAATTGCTTTTGAATGAAATTCGGCCACGTCTTAAGACGCTTTCTCGTCAGGTAAAAAAATTAGAGGAGCGCCAGAGTATTGAGTTGTCTCTTCGTGAGAAACAAGAACAATATTATGTTACGCTTTATACTTCCCAACACACAATACTATCGACTTTACGCATTGAAGTTGCTTCTCTTCAAGAGAAGCTGAATGTCTCGGAATCTAACCTGCGCACCATTCAAGAATCATTGGCGACTTTGGCCAAAGAAACTTCACGGACCAGTGTCTTCCAAGAGCTGCAGCGAGATTATGAAAGGATTGGAGAAGAGAAGAACCGTTTGGAGTTGGAACAAGCGCAGCTGGCAACAAAGCTCCAGACGTCTTATTCAGTTTCTGGGCAGCAAGATTTAAGTTGGCTTATTCAAAAACGAGAATCCGCCAAAAGTGGGTATGATAGATTGGTTCGTGAAGAAGAACAAATTAGCTCCCCATATGAGCGCGCCAAGAATGATCTAAAAAATACCGAAGCAGAGTATGCTTCTCTGCTTTCTAATCGCCAAGAAATTACTTCAAGAATCCGTTTGTGCGAAGAGGCAATTGCGCGAATAAAAAATGAATCAATATCGATGACTCGGCATGAAGTTCGAGCGCTTGATTATATTTTGCATGACCCAATGCGTTACGGTACTGTATATGGCACGGTCGCGGATTTGGCTGATGTTGCTCCGGAGTACGCGCTTGCGCTTGACGTCGCGACAGGCGCTCATGGTTCATCGGTGATTGTTGAATCAGATACTGTAGCTGAACGTTGGATAAGAAGTTTGCGTGAAGAGAGATTGGGTATTGCCACATTTTTGCCTTTGAATACTGTTAAACCAAGAATGTTGCCAGCTGATAGTGCCCAACTTTTGTCGAGACCAGGAGTTCGAGGTTTGGCCAAAGATTTGCTTCGTTATGATCCTAAATTTGAAACTGTATTTTCATTTTTGTTTGGAACGACATTAATCGTTGAGTCAATTGACACTGCAAGATTAGTCGGGATTGGTCGTATTCGCATGGTTACAATGTCTGGAGATGTGATTGAAACAAATGGAGCGATGCGCGGTGGTTTCCGGGAGAGAAAAAATTTTTCAACCGGTTTTTCTGGTGGACGCAGAGCAACTAGAGATTTGGAAGAAAAAGAAAAGGCGTTTGAAACTGCGCAAAAGGAATTGCTTTCTACCGAAAGTAAAATTGAAGAGAAATCAAATATCTTGCGTGAGACAACTCGCCAGTTTGATTCTCTGGAAAATCAATTGAAAATGATTGCTGAACGTGTTCATGAAGCATCTCGCGAGTTCAAAAGTTTGGATGACGAATATCGTTTGCTTACTGCGAATCCAGCGGAGCAGAGTAATATTATTGAAAAATTAAAACAAGAACACGCTTCTATTTCCGGGAAAATTAGCGAACTTGAATCAGCCCGTGTTAGCGCTCAGGCAAAATTAGACAATTTTCAAGAATCTGAAGAGCAAAAAAAACAGCGCATATTTTCTCTCCAGGACGAGATGCAATCAGCTCAGTCTGTAGTGAATACATTTTTGGCAGAAAAAAATGCTAAGGCAATTGAAATTGCTCGCTTGGAAACAAAACAAGAAGATGTCGCGCTTGAGGCTGCTACAGAGTTACGCGAATCAATTGAGGTTGTGATCCGTCGCGGTATTTTGCCGATTGGCACCGATGTTATGGGCAGACAATATGAAGAGATTCAGAAATTAAAATACGCTCTTTCTTTGATTGGCGGGATTGACGAAGAAGTAATGCAAGAGTTCCGAGAAACAAAAGAACGTCATGATGGTCTTGAGCTCCAGCTTACGGATTTGAATAAAGCTTTTTCTGATCTATCTTCGTTAATAAGTGAACTTGATGAGATGATGAGTAAAAAAAGAGCAGAAACATTTCGCCAAATTCGCAAAGAGTTTACGCGATATTTTTCAGTGTTGTTTGGCGGCGGAAAGGCGGATATTGTTGAAGTTATTGATGATGAGAGTTCGCCCGAGGGAGAGGCTGGTGGTGAATCCCAAAGTGGTGGGCAAGAACAAAATGAATCAAAAAATTCAAACTCAAGAAAACAAAAGACGGTTATTGGGATTGATGTCGTCGCAAATCCGCCGGGTAAAAAAATTAGTAATATCCAGTCGCTTTCTGGTGGTGAACGCACGATGACCTCTTTAGCCTTATTGTCAGCAATTTTGCATACAAATCCAGCGCCCTTTGTTGTTTTGGATGAAGTTGAAGCTGCGCTTGATGAGGCAAATACTGTTCGTTTTGGTACTATTCTCCAAGAATTAACTACTCAGTCTCAATTCATTATTATTACTCACAACAGAGCCACAATGCATATCGCTGATGCTCTTTATGGCGTGACTATGGGCGGCGAAGGGGTTAGTAGATTGGTTTCGGTAAAGATTGATACTTGACTTTTTTCCATGGTTCAGCTATAATACTTCCGCTCTCAACCGTCGTATTTAGTTTATTCTATGTTAATGCTTCGATTACAACGTCTTGGTAAAAGTAAACATCCATCGTATCGTCTGATTGTTTCAGACAAACGGAAGGATCCACAGGCAGGCCATTTGGAAATTTTGGGGGTTTATAATCCAGCCGTCAATCCAAAAGTGATTGATTTTAAGGTTGATCGGATAAAATATTGGATTTCCGTTGGTGCAAAAGGGTCAGCGACCGTTCACAATTTGCTTGTGAACCAGGGTGTATTGACCGGTAAAAAGAAAAAGTCAGTCGCTTTGAGTAACAAACGTCGTGCTGAAATCGCCAAGAAAAAAGGCACAGCCGCCGCCGAGGCACCAGCCGCTTAAGCTTGACGAAGAGAAAAATAGAATGGTATTATTGAACTACTTAAACTTACCGGCGTATCCACTCGTCGAAAGATTTATTTAATTTAGCCAGTGTTGCTGAAATTATATGGAACACAAAGATCAGGAGTTTGTAGAGTTTCTTGTCAAGGCGATTGTCAATAATCCAAATGACGTAAAGACAAGCCGAATCGTAGACGAACGCGGAGTATTGATTACACTCGATATCAACCCAACTGATATGGGTTATGTGATCGGTCGCCAAGGTCAAACCGCACGATCAATTCGCACTTTGTTAAAAATTGTGGGTGCAAAAAATAACGCTCGCGTGAATTTGAAAATCAATGAACCAGAAGGTGGTCGCGGTCCACGCCGCCCAATGATGGGGGGAATGGATAACAGCCAGACAAATGTCTCAAACAGTATGAATGATGTCGACACTAGCGCAATTGACAACCTTACCATCTAAATTAGACCAAAAAATAAAAATCGCCCCTAATAATGGGGCGATTTTTATTGACAAAAATGCTCATATCGTGATATAGTCTCTGCACTTTGGCGGGCTTGTAGCTCAGTTGGTTAGAGCGTCACATTGACATTGTGAAGGTCAGAGGTTCGAATCCTCTCAGGCCCACGGGCAATTTTCACCTTAAAATTTATGGGCGTGTAGCTCAGATGGTTAGAGCGCGTCACTGATAATGACGAGGTCCCAAGTTCGATTCTTGGCACGCCCACCAATTTACTGTTGTGGGTGGTATGGTTTAGCAGTATACTGAAGACATATATTATTTTATGGCCACCGAAGAATTTGATCAATCAGCATCCCTACAGCCTGACCCAAACGCCGAAAAAAGTATTTTTGGCACAATTGGGTTATTTTTTTTGGAGCTTATAAAGGTTGCGTTAATGGCTGGCTTGACTATCGGTCTTATTCGTTATTTTCTTTTTAAACCTTTTTACGTAAAGGGTCAGTCAATGGAGCCGACATTTCATGAACATGAATATTTAATTATCGACGAGCTTACTTACAGATTTCGTGAGCCAGCTAGAGGCGAGGTTATTGTACACAGGGCACCGCCATCTGCGACACCAGAAAAAGAGTATTATCTAAAGAGAATTGTTGGTCTTCCGGGAGAGAGAGTAAAAATTGAAGATAACAAAGTGATTATTTACAATCGTGAGTATCCCCAAGGAAAAATTGTAGAAGAAGATTATTTGTCAGAGAGAACTGAAGGTTCAGTAACTGTAACGTTGGGTGTTGATCAGTATTTTGTGATGGGGGATAATCGTGAGGCAAGTTTTGATTCGCGTCGATTTGGACCGATTGAGCGAAGTTCAATTATCGGACGGACTTGGTTTAGAGGTTGGCCGATTGGTCGAATTGGTACCCTTTCTGCACCAACTTATAATTTTTGAGTGTTATAAATTAAACAATAATCTTCTTTATTTATTTCATCATTGATTGCATTTGATTTTGTATGAAAAAAAATAAACCAGTAGCAAAAAAAGTCGCAAAAAAAGTAAAAAGTAAAAAAGTAACACTTCGGTCAACCGAAGTGAGCGTTTCAAAGAGCGCTGTTTCTTCAGAACAGCCTGATAGCCAGAAAAAAGGCCGGACACCGTCTTTACTTCGCGGGATGAAGGATATTACTCCAAGAGATGGCGCATTGTGGGTAAAGATGAAAACAGCTGCTATGCAGATTGGGGAAGCTTACGGCCTCTCATACATGGAGACCCCGGTAATGGAGGAGTCATCATTGTTTATTCGTTCAATTGGACGAGGGACTGATGTTGTTGAAAAAGAAATGTACGTCTTTGAAGACAAGGACGGTACCAAAGTTGGTTTGCGTCCTGAATTCACCGCTTCGGTAGCGCGTTCATATATCACCCATGGTCTTCACACTATCCCACAGCCTATGAAAGTTTGGCTCTGGGGTCCAGTTTTCCGGCATGATCGTCCTCAGGCAGGACGTTACCGCGAGTTCCATCAGTTTGATTGCGAAATTATGGGCGAACGAGATCCAATTTTGGACGCGGAAACAATTGTGGTAGCTTATAATTTTTTGCGTGATTTGGGCGTTGAAACTCGTATCGATGTTAATAGCATTGGTACAAGAGAAGACCGTGAAAGGTACACGATTGAGCTTGTCGGATTTTTGAGGACAAAAAGAAGTTATTTGTGTGAAGATTGTAAGCGCCGTTTGGTGAAAAATCCACTTCGTGTTTTGGATTGCAAAGAAACACAATGTGCTTCAGTCGTTGAAGAAGCTCCTCAGATTATTGATTGGCTTTCGGATGCTTCAAAAAATTATTTCATGAAAGTCCTTGAATATCTGGACGAGCTTGGTATTCCGTACATGCTCCGACCGACTTTGGTGCGCGGACTTGATTACTACACTGATACTGTATTTGAAATTTATCCGGAACAGCCAGTTTTGTCACAATCAACAGAAAGTTCCGCGACTGAGGGCGAAGCTGACACGTCTCTTCAATTACCAGCTCAGGCAGCGCTTGGTGGTGGTGGAAGATATGATCTTTTGGTTGAACAGCTTGGTGGTAGACCAACTCCAGCCTGTGGTTTTGCGATTGGTTTGGAACGTGTTGCAACAATGATAAAACGTGATGCACAAGGAGCCTCAAAGCAAATTCAAGGGAAAAAACGAGTTTATTTAGCACAGTTGGGTGAACAGGCACGGCGAAAAGCCCTTCATATTATCGAAGATCTACGTAGGTTTGGAGTGGTAATTTCTCATGATCTAAGTAAGGCCTCTCTGAAGACTCAGCTGGAATTGGCAAACCGAATTGGGGCTACTCATACATTGATTATTGGTCAAAAAGAAGTCCAGGATGGTACGGTTATTATTCGTGATATGGAATCTGGTATCCAAGAGATTATTGACCAGAAAAAAGTGACTTCGGAGGTCAAAAAAATGCTTGAGTCATAATGGTAGTCGGGTAGGTTATCCCCATCTCAAGCTTTTTTGCCTTTTTTGACAAAAATCGTTTTTTCCTCTAAACTAGGGATAGTAGTTTATTCTTTTCTCACCTCGGGAGGTGAATATCGTGTGTCAGAAATAAAAAGAAAAAAAGGTGAATCCTTTGAAGGATTCATGCGTCGGGTTAAGCGTCAATGGCAACAGTCAGGAAAATTGTTGCAAGTCAAAAAGATTCAGTTTTACGCTCCAACCCAAAGTAAAAATGTAAAACGCAAACACGCTATTAAGCGTGCAAAAATGATCTCAAAGGTCACTTATTTGCGTAAGGTCGGCCGTCTTCCAATGGAAGAGGAAGATCGATTTGGTCAAACGCGACGTCCAGGTTCGCGCTAGGTTTTTTGTATGGCGTTACGTGATGATATCCAAAGTGCTCAAACTTCAGCAATGAAGGCTCGGCAAACAGAAACTTTGTCGACACTTAGAATGTTGTGGTCAGCGATTAGAAACGAAGAAATAAATCTTCGACAGGAGCTAACGGATGAAGAAGTCGTAGGTGTTGTCTCTAGACAGATAAAACAGCTTAGGGAT
This sequence comes from uncultured Gammaproteobacteria bacterium, assembly GCA_964628715.1. GTDB lineage: Bacteria > Patescibacteriota > Patescibacteriia > Magasanikbacterales > UBA922 > JAHFIC01. Next base: position 8,205 of record CAZVNO010000002.1, read on the forward strand.
AGTGCTACAGATTTTGCAGCCGGCGGTAGGATTGATTTGGCAGAAAAAGCCAGTGCCGAAATTAAACTTTTGGAAACCTACTTGCCTGTACAAATGTCTGATGAAGAATTGGATTCGGTTACAAAAAAAATAATTAATGATCTGTCTGCAACAGGGGTGGGAGATGTGGGTAAAGTAATGGGAAATGTAATGAAACAGGTAAAAGGAAAAGCGGATGGTAATAGGGTTAGAAATATTGTCACACGACTCTTAAGCTAGAGTCATAAGAGTTCCTTGGTTCATGCTTCCATGGATTCTCCAACAATTTAACCAAAAGAAAAAAACTGCTATCACCTTGGGGGTATGTTTGGTAGCGGTTTTTTTCGTTTGGAACTTTTTGCCGTTGGTGGCAAAAGCCCAATCTACTCCATCTAGTCAGTCTGGCGCGGATGTAACGTTTGGTTTGCAGCCGATTGCAGACACAACGGTTTTGTCGAGTGTCGATATCAGGGTAATTATCGCTCGCATTATAAATGTCGCTCTAGGCTTGCTTGGTGTGGTTGTTTTTGTGATTGTTTTATACGCTGGTTATACCATAATGACAGCTGGTGGTAATGAAGAAAAAGTGGCCGAAGGAAAAAAGATTTTGGTAAATGCAGTGATAGGCTTGGCGATTATTCTTTCTGCCTATGCAATCGTATCGTTTATCATTCGAGCTTTATCAAACGCTACTGGGACAGGCAATGTTCCGAGCGCAGTGAGTGGCATACCGCGCCAAAACTTTTCTGCAAGTGGTGCTCTTGGCACAATTATTCGTGATCATTATCCGCTTCGTGATCAGGCTGATGTGCCTAGAAATAGCCGTATTAGTGTTACATTTCGTGAGCCAATTGATCCATCAACTCTCATAATAAATAATCCATCTACAGATATTAATGGCACAACTATCTACGGTGATTGCCGTGTGCCAGGAAGTGGTCAGGTCATTAATTGGGAGGCAGATTGCGATCAGCTTAATACAGATGCTGTCAGGATTTACCCAACGGGTGATTCGCCCAACCCAATTAGAGCGGCTGTGATTGCTGTGCCGGAAGGAACAAGTCAGCAATATTTTACATTTGTTTTTGTGCCACTAGCCCCAATCGGAAGTGAAACTGCAACAATGAATTACACGGTTGATTTGACAAACCGTATTCAAAAATCTGATGGTAACAATACTAGTGCTTTTGTTGGTGATCGTGATGGTCATTATGTTTGGAATTTTGATTCAGCGACAAATTTTGATTTTTCCCCGCCAACAATTACATCAGTTTATCCAAATTCAAACAGTCGTAATGTTGCCAGGAATACTGTTGTTCAAATTCGTTTTTCTGAAGCAATGGATCCGAGTACGGTTCAAGGGTTGCATTCGCCATCAAGTGATTTCACTAATATTATTTTTGGTAACGCTATAGTAACTGGAAATTGGCGTGTGACAAATGGTTATTCGACGGTTGAATTTGCTTCAGATGTCCCTTGTGGTCAGTTGAATAGTTGCGGTGAGGTAATGTACTGTTTGCCGCCTTCATTTGACGCTATGGTTTTGGCGCGAACCGCTCAACTTTTGAATTGTCCTGCCAATCAACAAAATTGTTTGGCAACAAATCAAACCGGACAACCTGGTCAAGCAAATAGTTTTGCTGGTGTCCCGTTGACAGGTATTACTGATATGGCGGGTAATGTTCTTGATGGTAACGGCCAAATCGGTCAGACAACCAATGGTATTGGTTTACCAGAAGGCAAGCCAGCTGTTTCAAATAATCCACACACATTTTCACCTGGGGAGCAATTGGCTGATAATGCTTTTTGGAATTTCTCTGTTGGTGATAATATTGATTTGAGAGCTCCAATCATATCAAACGTTGAGCCGTCAGTAGATGCTGAACGCGTCGCTGGTACAGCACCTGTTGTCATAACTTTTAGTGATAGGATTTGGGAGCAGTCACTTGATAATGTTTTGCTGGAAGAACATGGTTTGGATAGACCGCTACCTTTTTGGTTTAGGATTCATTCTGTGGTTGATAATAATCGTTCTGTTGTAACTGTAGATCATCGTGAGTTTGGACCAAATGGGGAGGATGCTTACTATTATCCAAGCATCCCAAGTACAGTTAAAAATTTGAATCAAAATTGTTTATACCCAGGACGTGGTCCATCTTCTGCTGGTGTCAGTTGTTTTTATAATGTTGATAGTAATAATAATCCGATTTTGGACACAGGATGTGTGCCTGTAAATAGCAATCCTAATACTGACACTGGTTGTACAAATACGGCAAGTATTAATCCAGCAGAGCCTGATATCGCTACCTGTCGGAGCGAGCTCCAGGCGGTTGAATAATTTTGTTACATGCTTAGAAGATTTACAAAATTTTTTTCAAAAAAAACGCACCTTGTTCTAGCTGCGATTATTTGTCTGTTATTTTTGGCACCAATAGCTGCTCTCGCTCAAACAAATATTTCGGCTGGACCAGATTCTACATTTGGCCTCCAACAAATCGGTGATACTGGGTTTTTTGGTACAGACGATATTCGTGTGATTGTCGCTCGAATTATAAATGTAGCGTTAGGGCTATTAGGGGTAATTGCATTTGGGTTGGTGTTATACGCTGGTTATACCATAATGACAGCTGGGGGAAATGAAGAAAAAGTAGCTGAAGGAAAAAATATTTTGGTAAATGCTGTTATTGGCTTAGCAATTATTCTTTCTGCATACGCAATTGTTTCTTTTGTAATTACTCGTTTATCCACGGCAACCGGTACTGGTTCGGTTGGAGAATTGCCAGTTGATTGCTCCAATCCTGGATTTGCCAGCCAACATACGGATATCTGTGGTTTCGAAACATTACCCACAACTTGTGGAACTAATCAATTTGTTGTTCGGTCAATTACTCCAAATACCCCAGTTGGTCCAGGTACAGGGATGAATAATGTCACTGTCCGTGTTGTATTTAGTCAGTCTGTGGCAGCAAGTATTACCGACCCGGCTAGTGTGTTTACTATAGTTGGTGCGGCTGGGACATCAGTTAATGGGTTATTTAATTTTTCTTTTTTGGATGGGAGTAATCGGACTGTAGTTGAAGCAATACCAACGGCTACTAATGGTCAAATTCCACGTGATCGGTATACTGTTACAGTTAATGAACAAGTGACAAATGATCAAGGGGAGGCTCCGCAGCAAAATTTTAGTTGCGGTGTTTTTCCAATCACAGCTTCGTTTGAAGTTGATACTGATGGTATTGAAAATCATATTCCACCAAGCATAGAAAATAATGCTATTCGGATTGATGGTCAGTCTTCGCTTGGATTTCTACAAGTTGCACGTGGTACGCCACACAATATCACCGCAACACTTAGTGATGATAATGGTATTGGTTATGTGCACCTAACAATTGAAAGAGTGCGTCCAGCAGGTGATGCGGCGCATACAACGGTTCTATATGATGGTCCGCCAGTTACAAGACAGAGTGGTTCAAGTGCTGCTGGTACAGCATCACATCCAAATTTTGGCTGGAGTTATCAGCTATTAATTTCCAGGAATACAACTCCATTGGAGCGTTACCGAGTAACTTTGGAAGTTTTTGATATTAACGGTAACAGCAGCATTTCTCGTGTTGAGTATGTGGTTGTGGGTGAACTTTGCCAGAACAACATACTAGACCCGGGTGAAATAACAACTGATCGCGGGGGTGTTTGTTTGGACAATGGTCCTTGTACAGAAGATTCACAATGTTTGTCTGGTCATTGTGATGTTGTTGCTGGCATATGTTTGAATTATCCGGTTATAACAAATGTTAGCCCTTGGAATGGAGCCGCCGGTAACTGGGTTACGATTCAAGGTACTGGTTTTGGTGAAACTCCTGGAAATGTTTCTTTTGGTGTTGCAACAAACGCTTCTTTGGACGGTATTAACTACACTGTCAATGCAAATCTTGCACAGTGTAGTGTTGATGACTCCTGGCATGATAATTATATTATTGTTCAGGTACCAGATGATGTGGCTTTGCCTCAAAATTCACAAAGTGCAATTAGAGTTTCGAGGTCAGATGTGCCTACATTTGTTGATACTACTATAGACGCCAGCGGGCCAAATAGTTGGACCGATAGCCCAACTGGTTTATTTACAAAAAATAATACACTACGACCGGGTCTTTGCAGTATCTCCCCGTCTGCTGGCCAAACTAGGACGCTAGGGACAGTTTATGGTAATGCGCTTAGTACATCTGCCACTGATATGCGTGTCTTTTTTGGTGGCTTCCAAAGTTCAATTTCAAATCCTCAGACAAATCAGTTTCAAACTTCTGTTCCAATCAATCTTCAGCCTGGGCGAGTGAGTGTTTCTGTGGTTTTGAATGACCAAACAAGTAATGGGATTCCATTTACTGTGCAATCAGCTCGTGAAGATGAGCGTCCGGTTATATCTTTTGTAAGTCCATCGCGCTCGACTCCTGGCAGTTATATCACTATTACCGGCTCACATTTTGGGGCTGATACAGGGATTGTTTATTTGGCGCCAGACACGCAGCCGGCCACTGTCTGTACAGAATCAAATAGTAGTGGTTCTGGCGGCACATGTCTTCGCGCTATTGTTAGTTTGCCGGCTGCGTGTGGTGATACTTG
>CAZVNO010000002.1:12849-21056 GCA_964628715.1 uncultured Gammaproteobacteria bacterium
AATCCCATTGGCTCCAACACCAGCGCCAGTTGGAGCTTATCGTGTTATTGTGGAGAATAGCAGTAACATGCAGGGGGTAAGTCCTGAGCCATTTTCTGTTATTGCTGGAAATGGCAGTCCGACACCAAGTCTGTGTTCAGTGGTACCAAACTTTGGTCCAGCACCATTAGCTAACGGCTCAGTTTTACATTTAACCGGTGTCAATTTGTCTCCAGAGACAATGCTCCATTTTTGGAACCGGGGAGCGAGTATAGCCAATCCAACTAATTGGCTAACTCAACCATCTGCTTCAATTCGTCGCATTAGTGACACCTCTATTGAATCAGCGATACCGCAAGATATTAATGGGTATTCAATGCAAACTGGTCCGATTGTTGCGAGTGTCTCTGGGGCGATAAGTAATAGTGTCAACTACACTGTTAATGATTGTCGTACTTCGAATACTGCCTTACCCAGTGGCTCTCAGTGTTGTACTGTTGGTCCTGATGCAGGAATGGTAGTAACCGGGAGGGCCTGTGGCGGTGAGTCGCGCAATGCTGGGTATATGTGGCGTTTTACAACAGCTCTTATACCAAGTATTCCACGTGTGGTTGAAGGCTGTGACGAAGCTAACTGGAATAATCAAACACAACCTCTAAGTTTACCTTCACCAACGCCTTGGAGAAATTGGCCACAAGGTTTGTCGGCTTGTTTGAATTTGTCACCGGCAGTGCGTTTTACGATTGATATGGATGGAGCAAGCTTTGCAAATAATGTTCGTGTTCTTGAGTGTGGTAGTGGAGCAAGCCCTGACTGTGCACGCCCAAATGATGTCAGTAATCAATTTTCTCCAACATATAACGCTCAGGTTTTGATTTTAGCTCGTCAATCAGCAGCTCAAGAATTTACACCAAATACTTGGTATCGGGTAATGCTTCTTGATGGTATCCAGTCAGCTGAATTGGTAACATCACTTGGTGTACAACAATTTGTTGAGAATAGACCTCTTCAAAGGACTCGACCTTGCGGCCGCACACCTGATGGACAAGAAACAGCCTATTGTTTTGAATTCAAGACAGCAGCGGTTGGTTCTAGTGGAGCTGGGTGTGCTCTTTCTGGGGTTGCTATTCAGCCACCAGAAAAAACTGTAAATTTTCTAGGTCAGATTTTAGACTCCAATAATCAGCCGTTTGTCTACACTCTTTGGGGTCGTTCCAACCAGGTCTGTAGTGTAATGTCAGTCGATGGATTGGGTTGGAATTGGAGTATAAATGACTCGGCAAATCCTGATCGGGCTACAGTAACAAGAGATACAGTATATGATAGTCGAGCTACAGCCGAAGCACTTGGTAATACTGCGCCGGCATCAATTCAAATTGAAGCTTTGCAGGATCAAACTCGTCCTGGTCATCTTACTACTCCGGGATTGAGCAACTTAACGATTAATTTGGGAAATCCGACAGTGGTTGAATTTTGGCCAAGTTGCACTGCTTCGTGTATTAATGCTGGTATTGGCGCGAGATTTAATCGTGAAATGGTAACTAGCCAATTTATCGATGGTAATATCCGTTTATACCGCTGTCCAGATGAATCCTGTTATCATTCTGGCAATACACTAGTTGCAGCTGAAAATGCTGAGAATATGCGTGTTCAACTTGATGTTCCGGCTGTTGTCCAAGATCGAAACACGGATATGGTTATTACTGCTAATCCTCGAGAGACTTTGCTCCCAGATACTTGGTATCAAGTTCAAATCGATAATATTAATGCGGTAAGTGGTTATAATTATCAGACGGATCCACCAACACCAATTCCTGGGACTGCTAGTGCCACAAAAATATGGAAATTTAAAACCAAAAATGATATCAGTCTTTGCTCTGTCGGTTCTGTGGCGCTGAGCCCTAATCCTTTCTCTGCTTCAGTTGTTGGTGAGAAAACAACTTATACAGCTTTTCCAGTTGGCTCACCCGATTCGTGTAGCACTGGTGGTCAGATGTTGCGGCCAGAGGATTATGGTTGGGTTTGGGATACCGTTGATCGTACAGTAGCCACAGTGACAAATTTTACCTCAGTTTCAAGATTGAAATCTTATTGTACATCGACCTGCTTACCACGCGGCTCCGACATACCAAGTGATTATTCTGGTAATGTAGCGCTTTGTGGTAATGGGGTTGTTGATCTTGGCGAAGATTGTGACATTTCCGCGCCAGGGGAAGTGGCATCGGTTAGTTGTTCATTGAATTGTTTGCGGCCAGGAAATACAAACGCTGGAACAGGCGCAAATCAATGCGGCAATGGTGTAGTTGATACTGAAAATGGCGAAGAGTGCGATCTACAAAATCCATCAGACGCAAATAATTGTACAGCAGTGTGTTTGCGCACCGGATCAAATCCCGAATCACAGAGAGCGCTAGATGTTTCTCGGGGGATTACGAACAATTCATATTGTGGCAGTGGGACTTCTGCCGCTGCTATTACTGGTGGAGAAGAGTGCGAGGGTGGAGTCGGTGATTATGTGACAAATGTGTCGTGCTCAAGCCGCTGTCTCAAATTAGGCACACAGTTGGTACAGTCTTGGTGTGATTTGCATGCCAATGATCAAATTAGAATTAGCTCTACCCAAACCTTACCAGCTAGCCAAACAAGTGAATGCCGGTCAGCTCAGAGTGTTTGTGGAAATAGAATTATTGAAGCATCTGAAGAATGCGAGAATCTGAGCGGTGTAATTTATGTGCATAGCGCAACTTCACTAGCACCGGTTGCTTCCAATTTACCAGCAACAACTTGTAATACGTCATGTTTGCTGCAAAATCTTTGTTCAACTGTCGGTTCGACTGTAACACCTTACGACATACCTTCATATTTGTCGTGCACACCTGGCGCTCCTGGTTGTGATATTTCAGGCTGCACTTTGCTTGGTTCATCTGTGGGCTATGAAGATTCATCAATTTGTGGAGATGGTGTGGTTGGGTCTGGTGAGTCTGCCTGGTGTGAATTGTCACCAACTGAGGCCTCTGCGGCAGAGACAAGTGCGACTGTGCCACAGAGTAGCCCGACGGTTGTTATTAGAAATCCGGTTCAAGCAGTGACTGCTGTTGGTTTGGGTACAGTAACAGACGGTTTAATGTCAACTCGAGTTCAGGCAACTGCGGTAGCTTCGCGCCAGACAATCAATGGTCAGTTGTCTGTGAATGATATGTCTGATGTGGTGGGTCAGGGGGATTATTCATTGCAATGTGGTTACACTGAGTTTGTTTCACCACGGATAGTTAGTAATGTCGAATCATTTAATAATTGTCCGAACTCTAGTAATGGCGCAACCTCTGGTGTTGTCACAAATTCTTGTTGCTATGTTCGTCCAACAAGGACAGACAGCTATCCATTTGATGGGGCTGGGTTAAGTGGTGTATCTGCTCCTGCTGGACAGTCAGCAGACCCGGTCTGTCGTAATACATTAATTTCAGTAACTTTTTCAGGAAATATTGATGAATCAACTTTATCAAATAATTTGATTGTTGCTCGTGGCGACACCACAGTGTTGGCAAATCCAACAAGTCATATTTGTCATGACGGAGAAGTTGATATTACTAATATTGTAAGCCCAACTTTAGCTAGGATTGATTCTGGGGTTGTGCCAACGCACTGGTGGAATCGTGTGTGGCAGATAATTCGTAACTTTGTCGCGCGGTTATTTGATGTATCGGTTTTTGCTTCGGTTAATAATGACCACTCGGTTACCAGTTGGTGCAGTGGTGGGGTTAGAGTTATTCCGCAGATTACTAGAATTTATAACGCCAGCGGTTCTGTAGAGAGTACAAAAGTAACGCTTGCTATTCAAAATGCGCTCGAATCCAACTCTACTTATGCGGTGTTTTTGCGTGGTGGCACCCAGGGTATAAAAGATGTTCGTGGTGTTGGTATTTGGAATAGTAGTAGTGCCAGGCCAAATCGAGATGATAGTTTCATTTTTAGGACAGGTTCAGATATTTGTAGTATTAGTAACATTACCGTAAGTCCAGCAGCGCAATTATTTAGAACTCCAAATCAAATAAATCTTGACGATGATGTCGTGCCAAATAATGCGCAAGATTTTACAGCAACAGTTTCATCCGCATCTGGTCAGCAAATTACACCAATACCGGGTGTGTATGATTGGCAGTGGAGTTGGGGGCCAACCAATAATTCAATCGTTAGTATTGCCTCTGATGATGCCACAAATCACCAGTCAACAATTCGAATGCGCTCGACTACAGTTCAGGGTCAAGCGACAGCCTATGCAAATGCAACAATTATTGCAGATGCATTGCATACAGATCCGGCGCGTCTTTCAGAAAATGAATTAAATCATGTTTACTCTGCGACCGTTAATATCAGTTCTTTATTTTGTGCGAATCCATGGCCAGAGATACCGGCTTCAGTTACAAATCCAAATCCGTTCACTATTTATCCGTACGAAGATGGTAATACGCCAAACAGAAGTATCAATGATGATGGTTATAATGATGTTTTAAACGCAGATGGAACTCACTCTGGTTATTTTGACGGGTCTCCTTTGTTGCCAGCCTTGGTTGGCGGCAGTGGTTTGTATTTCAATTTTAGCATGGGTTATTGTGCGGATTCTGGGAGGCAGGGTAATCTGTCAGATGATTTGCCATACTTGCGTCCAATTGTTTTGACTCAGTCTGGTTCATTGACACCAGTTGTACCGGCTCCGACATGTCCAACGGGTTACAACCCTCTTAGGGTAAATGGACAGTGTATCCGTACAGCTTTATCATCTTGTACTGGTGTTGCTCCGGCAGAATGGTCTGCCCATGCGTATTCCAGATCTGCAACCATTCCAAACCAATGTGTGCCTGATCCAATATTTACTCCGCGTATCGCAGGGCATTATGTGGATTCAACAAATACGATAGTTGATCGTCCTTATGATGTGGTTGTGAATAATGGCTATGCTTATGTGGCATCTCTTACTAATAGCAGGCTTGTTGTATTTGATGTTCGTGATCCGAATACTACCCCAATTTTAGTCCGTTCAATTTCGAGTGGCTTTGGTGGCACCACGCTCGCTTCGGTGCGTAAATTATTTTTATCGGGCAATTATTTGTACGCGGCTGTTCCCGATACCGATAGATTAGAGATTTTTGATGTTTCGGTTCCTGATAATCCTGTACCAATAAGTTCATTTGGTATGGCCGCCGACAGAGCTATGGATCGGCCATATGATGTGGTTGTTTCAGGGGATATGGCTTTTGTGTCTTCATTAAATAGTGATGTTCTGGAGATGGTTGATGTCTCTGATAAAAGAAATCCTCGTCATATTGCTGCAGTTTTTCATGGTACAAATGGAGCTTTACTTGATGCGGCTAATTCTGCTGCTATTGTCGGTAATTACGCGTATGTAATATCTTCAGCTAGCGATTCGTTACAAGCAATAAGAATTAACAATAATAGCATACCGGCAACTTTGGAAGTTGCAGGTTCATTGGTAAATGATACGGCCAATAGAGTTTCTCTGATCTCGCCAACTGGCATCACAGCTTCATCGGATGGCCAATATTTGTATATATCTGATTTTGGTAGCGCTACGGCTGCCAGCGCGATTGAAGTGGTTAGTATCGCCAACCCGGCTCTGCCGCAACATGTTCGTTCTATTAGAACCGGTGAAGTGAGTAATGGTATTACTACATCTCATTTTCATCCATCTGATTTAACGGTGTCAGGTAACTATTTGTTTGTTGTTTCTGAGGCAGGAACTTCATTTGAAATGTTTGATATTTCAAATCCAAGTCTTCCTCTCTTGTTGAGGAGTATCCCTAGTAGCGCTTTCAGAGGAACCCCGGTGGCTACAGAGTCATATACAAATGGCGCTGAAAGTGTATTTGTATCCGGTGATTATGCTTATATATCTCATAATTATGCCGGTTTTCAAATTTTCAATATCGCGCCCCCACCAGTAGTTTCGGCAACTTGCGGCACAGATCCAAATGTTAGATTGCAAACTGATGGTACTTGTACGGTTAGACCTTCGTGTGGCGACCCGGCTTTATATGAATATGACAGCGGACGTGATCGCTGTGTTGAGCTTCATGCCTTGCCGCTCCCGGACAATAGTATTTTGACTCCTTTGAAAAAGTTTTTATTCTTGAATGAAAAAAATAATGATGCAATTGGTATTCAGGTTTTCGCAAATGAACCAAGAGCGACTGTGCGTGATTGGTACGTGAAACATTTTGGTTCAATCCCAAGTCGTTTTCGTGATACAACAGTCGATGGTTATAATGCGATTACTGACGGTGACACATATTATGTAAATGCTTTGAATGTAGCAGATAGTCACCAGGTGTATAATAATATTTATCTTGTTAGCTTGACCCCAAATGCTCAAGAAAGTACCAGACAAGTATTTTCCTCCTTAATGAATTCATTCAAATTTAATATTAATCTAACAAATATTGGGTATTGTTCGGTTGGTAATGGAAAGAATGCTGATGGTACTGTAAATTATGATGATTTTGATACAGCAGCTACGCCGGGCGTTGCTTGCCGTACTGATTTTGAGTGTCCGGATGTTGATGGTGTTTCTAGGATTTGCGCTAATGCAAAAACCAAATTACTCCGTGACTGGAAACGATTAGAAGATATTCGTATTGTTCAATCTGCGATTGAAAGTTATAAGTCAGCTCCACAGGCAACATACCCAACTCTTACGGCTGGGACATACGTGCCTGGATACACCAATTCAAAATGGCCTTCGTGGAGCCGGTTTGGCACACTTCTAGGCGTAGGCTTACCACACGACCAGGTTGACCAGTGGTCAGGTTGTACGGGGGGTGCCTGCTCAGGCGCTGACACGGAAACATTCTGGAATCCGGCAACGTCACAATTTATTTGTCCAAACAAAATGCAGGTTATGGAATATAAAGTTGATAATTCCTCAGGTGTCGGTGGGGGTTATCAAGTTTATGATACGCTTGAATATTTAACAACCGCCTTGGATTTTGTCAGTCAATATGTAGATTTAACTCATTTTACCAATGCACCTTCCTGTACAGCCGGGACAATCTTTACGGCTCTGCCTGGTTCTTGCGGTGACGGTGTTGTGAATTCTGGCGAAGAATGTGATCCGCCTGGAACAAGAGCAAACAGGGTAGCCCCGGGCTGTACTGTGTCAGAACCGTCAATATGTGGCAACACTTGTCAGTGGTCAAGGCCGGAACAATGTGCTCTCGCCCAAACTTGTGGCAATGGTCGTGTTGAGGGTAGTGAAATTTGTGATGATGGTACTTTATTAAACGGAAGTTATGGTCATTGTGGCTTAGATTGCAGAACTCAAGCCCCGCAATATTGTGGCAATGGGCATCCAGTAAATAATGCTCAAAATGATTGGCTTGATCGTGACACTAGAGGAAGTCAATTGGAAATTTGTGAAGTCACTGAACCAAGGTATAGTGAGACGGGTTTTTGTCGAAAAGTTTCATGTCTCATGCCACAGTATGAATTTGCAAACATAAGCTCTGGGTTAGTTTTGAATGTAGGTACTGGGCGTTATGATTATACTGATTTTAATAGTGTGCATTTTGTTGATGCTACACATGGTTGGGCTGTTGGCGAGAGGCCTGTGCAGGCTAATTTGCAGAACTGTTCGCCTGGCGTGGGTGGTAATGGTCTTATCTGTCCGTCACCAGATTTAGCATTTTATAATCGAGTTGGTAATTCGTGGAGCTTGCAGTACAGTCTGCCTGGTGGCGAAGGCGGCGCAATTCGTTCTGTATATTTTACTGATTTGAATCGTGGCTGGGCGGTTGGTGCAATTGGCGGTGAACAAACAATTTGGCGCACGACTGATGGTGGCGCGAACTGGGTGGCTACAACTTTTTCGGGAATTGGTCCAGCTTTAAATGCCGTATATTTTATAAATTCAAATATTGGTTGGGTGGTAGGTGGGCAAACAACAGTACTTGCAACTACAAATGGTGGTGTTTCTTGGAATCGTTTGTATGGCCCAACACCTGGTTCTTTGACTGCTAATCAGACAATTAGCCTGCTGGATAGTTTCCTTTCAGTGCACTTTATTAATGCTGGTGAGGGCTGGGCAGTCGGTACTGCTGGAATTGTTTACCATACTACTGATGGGGGTTCATCTTGGCAGCAACAAACATCAGGAACAACCAGACAATTAAATAGTGTTCATTTTGCCACCAGACTTATTGGCTGGGCAGCAGGCA
>CAZVNO010000003.1:0-4461 GCA_964628715.1 uncultured Gammaproteobacteria bacterium
TTTCACTCGTCGCGAATTTGAATTTACCAACGATTCGACAACATTTGCAATGGCGGTAGCGGATGTTAATCGTGATAGTAAGGATGATATTATTTTTGCCGCTGATGGTGGTGTCACCGCTGGTTTATGGTATGAGTACAATATTTCAACAAACACATGGACTCCACACCAACGCGATTTTGTTCATAGGATGACTTATGGTTCTACTATAGCAGCAGGGGATTTCACGGGGGATGGGTATCCTGATTTTGTGGTAGGCGGTAATGCTTCCACACCGTTTGGTACGCATGATTGTAGTCGTGGTGCCAGGATCACAAGCGGGGAAATACTTATGTATGGCCAGGCTAACCGCAATCTTGGGGGCAACGCCGGTTTTGATACAAATCCATTGGCGATTGTGAGTGCCTTTGGATATAAGGTTTCGGAAACAACTAAGCATGATTTATCTTCGTGTCATGGTATGGATAATGCACAGATGTTTATTTCAGATGTTGATTTGGACGGTAAAAATGACATAATTATTGCCGGCTCATCAACCGGACAAAACGGTCAAGTCGGTAGAGACGGACAACAGTATGATTTTGCGGTTTTGTTCAATGATGGGACTGGCGCAAATTTTGCTATTTGGGAAAATACCGGTGTACAGGATGCTCAGGGACGTGGTTTCACAAATGGCGGTGTTGGTAATCTGGATTTTCCAAGTATTGCTGTTGGCGATTTAAATGGGGATAATTTGCCAGATGTGTTTATTGAAGGTCATAGGCGTGATTTTACGGTTGCGAATAATCCCTATGTTTATGAAAATATGTTATTTTTGAATAATGGTAATCGATCTTTCAGTTCAGTGCCCCTTACTAGCTTTTTGCCGACTTTTGAGGCATTATATACCTTACCCTCTGGTCTAGGTTTTCTCTCTGGGAGAACGCGTTATGTGGCTGAGGGAGGGAGTTTAATCACGGATTTCAATTTGGATGGTAAATTGGATTTATTGTTTAGCGGGGCTGAATTGCCATACCATACTAATGGGGTTAACTTTCGTGATTACAATACTGCAGAGTCTTTGAAAACCTATGTATTCCGTAATACAAAATAGTGTATAATATAAAACTAATTAATAATTTGTTTATTAACTTTTATTTATATGGTTCATCAACGGCATAGAATTTTACAAAGTGGAATTGTAGGTGCTTTGGTGCTCGGTGGCTTCGTTGCTACAGGATTCCTTTCTACAATTTTAGCGCAGACATCTGGTTCTTGCTCGCTTGCAGCGAATTCAGCTTATCGAGCGAGTAATAGCAGGGGTGTCTATTATATAGCAGATGATTGCACCAAGCGTCCGATTCGTGATCAAAATGTTTTTTTCTCTCATTTTTCTTCTTGGAATGATGTTAATGTTGTTTCTCCGGCAACGCTTGCTGCTATTCCGGATAGTGCACTGTTATTTTTACCATGGGGGCCATTGAGGGCATTTCAAAATGGTTCTCTTTTGAAAACCGTTGATGACCCGCAGGTTTATATAATTAGCAATAATAAACGCCGACCGATAAGCTCTGAGCAAGTGTTTACCGGCCTAGGTCTTCAGTGGAATTGGGTGGAGGACGTGGTACCAAGCGTGATGCAGCAGTTTTCAATTGGTGACCAGGTAGCCTCAGCCACGACTTATCCAGATGGCCTGACTGTTAAATATTCTGATTCTCCTCGTGTTTATGTCCTTGAAACAAGTAACGGACAGACAGAGCGTCAGTATGCACCGACCATGGAATCTTTGCAGAATTACCGTGCTGATCATATTATCACTCTTCCATCAAATCGAGTATTCCCAGATAAATCAACCCCCTTACCCACTCCAGTAACACCAGTAGTCCCGGTTGCGCCAGCAAATCCAACTACACCTGTTCGCACTCCAGCTGCTCCTTTGTCTCTAGTTTTGTCAAATGTAACTGATTCAAGCATTACGCTTACTTGGCGCGATCGATCATCGGATGAAACTGGCTTTGTTGTCCAGAGACGTTTTGGTCGAACTGGTTCATTTTCTGATGTCGCAACAGTTAATGCAAATATTGTTACCTATGTTGATTCTGGTCTTAGTGCAAATCAATATTATGGGTATCGTGTTAGGGCTGTTAACAGTCGAGGCGATTCGGCTTATACAAACGAAGCCGGCACAACAACCCGTACTGCTACAGTGGTGACACCAGCACCTACCACTACTCCGGCTACACCTCCACCACAGGCCACCAATGTTGCGCCGACTGTGTCTTTGACAAGTCCGTCTAATAATACATCAGTAACAGCAGGAACAAGCGTTTCTTTGATAGCAACTGCAACCGATTCAGATGGGACAATAACAAGTGTTGAATTTTTGAATGGCAGTACAGTTTTGGGTAGTGATGCCACTAGTCCATATTCATTTACCTGGACAAACGTTCAGTCGGGTACATACACATTAACCGCTCGAGCGACTGATAACAGTGCCGCACAGACAGTGTCTTCGCCAGTTAGTCTAACAGTAAATAGCGCAACTGTTCCGGTAACACCTCCACCAGTGTCTGGTGGTAGTCAGGTAAATAGTGCCAATACTAATTCTAGTATGGGAACAAATGTTACCCAATTTCGAGAATGGGCAAGTGAGTTTACTTTCAAGGATGCATTTCGACGCGCACGTAATTGGACGTGTTCTGGCTCATGTACTTATGACGCCAATGGTTGGCCAACATCGGGCCGTGCAAGTACTATACTTTTCACTGGCGGTGCTAATTTTTTGGATGGTAAATATCCAAGTGGCCAATATGTCGTATTGTACGAAGGTACTGGTACTATTTCATATAGCGGAAGTGCGGTGAAAAATACAACCGCTTCGCGTGTCGGGCGTGATATTATTGATGTAAATTCATCAAATGGTTCTTTAAATATAACCGTTGATGGGTCTGTAAGAAATATTCGCGTGATTATGCCTGGCGGTGATTGCGGTGATATTTTTACGTATGCAGCTAGTGCAAGTGAGTGTTCGGGTGGAAATTTTCGTTCCAATGAACAAACTTACGAGAGTCAGCCCTTCCATAGTTTGTATTTACAAAGAAACAAAAATTACAAATCCATTCGTTTTACGTGGTGGATGCTCCCAACACCATATGTACAGACACCGCGTTTAACGGCAGCGATATCATGGTCACAGCGTCCAAAAATGACAGATGCTATTTGGGTTGGCAAGGGTGTGCCAGTAGAGGCAATGGTTCAGCTGGCAAACATTTTGAATGCTGATCCATGGTTTAATTTTCCACACTTAGCAAATGATTTGGTGGACAACAATCCATCAGACGCATATGTAGCGCAATTTGCAACATATGTCCGCGATCATTTAAATTCAAATCTTAAGGCTTATATTGAGTATTCAAATGAAGTTTGGAATGGAGGTCCGGGAGGTTATGAGCAAGCAGAGCATGCCAGAGAGCGCGGTTTGGCGCTTGGTTTAGGTACAACAGCCAATTCTTATTTAGCGCAATTGAGATTCCAGTCACAACAATCAGTTAAAATGTTCCGTATCTGGGATCAAGTTTATGGTGGACATTCTGGTCGTGTTGTTAGAGTATTGGCTGCACGTTCTGATGGTTTTTCAAATATTGCCAGTATCGAAACCAATTTGTGTGGTAAGACTGGTAGTTTGAATTATCCCTGGTCATCTGCTCAATTGTTGGCATGGCAGTCAGCTTTTCAGGATGCTGATGCAATCTCAATCGCCCCATATTTCAATGTATTACCAAACGATGAGAGTAGGATTGGTAGTGGTACACTTGATCAATTATTCTCTTATATAAATGATACATTGATCCCTGTAAATACACAGCAAATTCAAGCTAATGCTACCCTTGCGCGTGACTGCGGTAAGGAATTAGTGGCGTATGAGGGTGGGCAGCATTTGGTAGAACGTGGTACAAATCAAAACAATGCGAATGAGGTTGCTTTGTATAATAATGCAAATCGCGATGCTCGTATGGGGGCTGTTTATACTTCGCTGCTCAATGTTTGGAAACAAAATGGTGGACATTTGTTTGAGCATTTTGTAAATACAATGCAGCAGTCATCTGGCGGCGTAGGGCGCTTTGGTGCTCTAGAGAGTCTGCTCGATAGTAGTTCACCAAAGTATGATGCAATTATGAACTTTATCCGTCAAAACCCAAAGTGGTGGTAAAAACACCTGTGCACCGAAACACCTCCCGGAATTGGGGGGTGTTTTGTTTGTCAGTCATAATGTGTTGTGGTATCGTTATGAACGTATGATTGAAAAAATTCTTGATCTCCATATCCACTCAAAGTATTCCAGAGCCTGCTCAGGGAGTTTGGTTTTACCAAATATTGCCAAAGAATGTGAATTGAGAGGTATTGATGTTGTGTCTACTGGTGATTTTACTCATCCGGCATGGTTTGAACATATCAAAGACAAACTAGTTGAAGATACACCAG
>CAZVNO010000003.1:4471-4735 GCA_964628715.1 uncultured Gammaproteobacteria bacterium
AATCTTTAGGTTAAATGATAATTCCAGTAAAACTCGTTTTGTGCTTGGTACAGAAGTGGCTTCAATTAAAAAACATGCTGGTAAAACTCGTCGTGTCCATTTGCTTATTTTTGCACCATCGATTGCTTCTGTCGAAAAATTTAATAATGCGTTAGAATCACGTGGTTGCAATCTTCGTGCTGATGGCAGGCCTATTCTAGGTTTGACATGCAAAGAAATTCTTTCAATCATGATTGAAATTGATTCTGGAATGGTGATGATACC
>CAZVNO010000003.1:4745-18334 GCA_964628715.1 uncultured Gammaproteobacteria bacterium
TAATGCTATTGAAACCGGTTTATCGAGTGATCCGATTATGAATAGACGGTGTAGCTGGTTGGATTCAATTGCTTTGATTTCAAATTCAGATGCTCATAGTTTGCAAAAGTTGGGTCGGGAAGCAAACATTGTATCGATAAAGGATGAAGTTGGTTTTACATTCGCAAAAATTTTTTCTGCTATTAAAAGTAATAATCGTAAAAATTTTTTATCAACCATTGAATTTTATCCGGAAGAAGGTAAATATCATCTAGACGGCCATGCTGTCTGTAATTTTGTTTGCACACCTGAAGAAACAAAAAAATATGGTGGATTATGCCCATCGTGTAAAAAACAACTGACGATCGGTGTTATGAATAGGATCAGTGAATTGTCTGATAGAAGCGAGATGGAAGCAAAAATTTTTTTGCATGGGTCAGCGGTACCTTTTCAAAGCCTTGTTCCTTTAAGGGAAATTATTGCTGATGTTTTGAAAAAGGGCGTAGCAACTAAATCTGTTTCCGAATTGTACAATAGATTGTTGCAAACATGTGGTAGCGAATTTTTTCTCTTAAGAGAAGCGACTCTTGATAACATCGCAAAATTTAGCACCCCTCGAATCGCTGAGGCAGTGCATCGAGTCCGGGTTGGCAGAGTGCATGTTCGGCCAGGGTATGATGGCGTGTTTGGGGCTGTAAAAATTTTTGTATCAGAGGAAAAGCATGACGATGTTTCACAAGGCAGGCTACTTTTGGATTTGTAAAATATTATTTTAAATAAAAAAATATCCCCATAAGGGGATATTTTTGAAAGACTATTTCTTCTTTCGTTTTGCTGGCTTGCGCTTCTTTGGAGCAGCTTTGCGTTTTGCAGCTGGCTTGCGCTTCTTAGCGACTTTGCGTTTTTTTGCTGGCATATATTTTTCTCCTTTCTTATAAAGATAGTGCACAGCGCACTTTGATATGACCATGGTACACACCAAATGGTATGCGCTCTGCGGAAGAAATTTTTACATGACAAGCATCGATGTAAAAATTTTATCCTAAAATATTTTTAAAAACATTCTAGGCTCGACCATTGTGAGTATAAAACTTTTTTTTTCTTTTGTGAAGTGATTTTAGTGTTAAGCTGTGCATAACTTTTTTTAAATAAAATTTATTTTTGTGTTTTTTTTAAAAAAATATATTTTCTGGTTTCAGAAAAATTTTATTTTAAAATATTTTATTTTTATAAATTTATTTTTTAAAAAAATAAACCCCAATTTGGGGTAAATAAAATTTGTGTCCTCAGTAGGAATCGAACCTACATCATCAGCTCCGGAAGCTGATGTCCTATCCATTGAACGATGAGGACGTACGCTTTGGCGGCAGGTTTAGACGGCTGTGGCTTGCAAGCGCCGGGTTAATTTTGCCCCAAGCTTGTCTATGCGGCGAAGACTTTTTTTTGTCCAGCGTTTACCGAAGTGCTCAATATGCCAGGCGATAATGCGTGGCTGTTTTATCCACTTTATAAGTCTGTGAAAAAGGTGAAGAACATACGTTTTTGCCGCCTCTGTTTTCATATTTATGTGGTTCAAAAAACTAAACCAACGGCAGACGATTTTATATCCGATTTCATAACGAAGAGATTCCTCGACTAATTCCAGAACAAGCTCAAATCTTTCAATCGCAAATGTATCCAGAGTGTCAGCATCTTTTAGTAGATCTGCTAAAAATTGGTTTCTTTTGGAAAGAAGAATTTTTTTGATAAGGGCGCCTGTTCCCAAACTTTTCCCCAAAATCATTCGAGCTGATAAAAAAGCGGATCGGTCGTAAATTCTATGCTTAATTAAAAAGGCCATCAGCATAAAACCAGATATTAGATCGTCCACCATTGGCATCCAGACAAGGGATGGTTTTTTTGTAATGATACGAGCAACATCGTGCCACCAGGCTGCGATGATCAACGCTTTTTTTTCATTATCTGTGACCTCGCTTATGTCGGATAGTGTGCTAACATGGTTAACAACTCTACGAGCGTGAGCAGTGTCATGTATTGGGTCATGGGACTTATTCATTAAGGTGGTAGCCCTTTGGACGAGAATATCAAAAAGTGAGTCATTCATAATGCGGTGATTATACCAGAAACAAGCAATTTTTTCAACCCCTGCTGTAACTGTGCAATCTAGGACTACCACTTGATTGTATTCATTTTTTTTGCTATGCTATGAGAAATATAATGATGGGGGCCAGTAGCTCAGTCGGTAAGAGCACCACCCTTATAAGGTGGGGGTCGGTGGTTCGAGTCCACCCTGGCCTACAAAATATATGCATCTCTTCTCCTCACTTGTACTATTTCTCGAACATTTTCGTTTTTTTGGCTATGGGCTTTTGTTTTTAGTGGCTTTTGTTGAGTCTCTTGCTTTTATTGGTCTGTTTGTCCCAGGGACTGTATTTGTGGTTTTTATGGGCTTTTTGTCTGCTCAGGGTAATTTTAATTTTATTGATGTCGTTGCTTTTGCCGCTTTTGGCGCTGTTCTTGGGGATGTTGTCAGTTTTTTTATTGGTAGTAAAGGTAAAAATTTTTTTAAGAAGGATTTTTTTATATTTAGAGTAAGCTATATTGAAAAAGGAGAAAGATTTTTTTCTCGTCACGGCAATAAAAGTGTTTTTTTGGGTCGTTTTTTAGGACCAATTAGACCGATTATCCCCTTTATCGCTGGTTTGGTTAAGATGGATTTTAGGCGTTTTTTATTTTGGAATATCCTTTCCGCAATCGGTTGGGCGGTATTATACGTATCATTGGGTTATTTTTTTGGAGCAGCGTGGGGAATTGTTCAGCTGTGGACCACTCGATTAGGCGTTTTCGTTGCCATAATCATTTCAAGTATTATTTTAATGTATTTGTGCAAAATATTTGTGATGAAACAAGGTAAACAGCTATTAACTTTCACAATTTATTTGCTTAAAGAATTTGGTAAAAATATTTTTCAAACAAAATATGTGCAAAGATTGCACAATAAATTCCCGATGGCTTTGCCTTGGGTAAAAGAATGGTTTTGGTTTGTGTTTTTAGGGGGTGTTGCTTTTTTGCTTTTACTAAAGCTGACACTGGCCGTTATTGTTTCCCATGGATTTATAACCGCAGATTTAAGACTCCATAATTTACTGACAGTCTTTGGTAATCCAATTTTATTTAAAATTTTCTTCTGGGTAACACTTATCGGAAGTCCTCCGGTGATGTTTTTGAGTAGCTTGTCTGTTTGTCTATGGTTTTGGTATTTGGACAAAAAAAAGTACTTGGTACCATTTATCGTCACAATGGTGGGGAGTAGTTTGAGTAGTTTTGTTTTGAAACTAGTCATCCAAAGAGAGAGGCCATTTGGAAGCATTATTTTTGAACCAACTTTTTCATTCCCGAGTAGCCACGCTACTGCCGCAATGGCCTTGTATGGTTTTTTGGCGGTTGTCTCTATTAGAGAATTGTCTAGTTGGCGCGCAAAGATAAATATTTTATTTGCAAATATTTTTATAATTTGGTCGATTGGCTTCAGCAGACTTTATCTTGGTGTCCATTTTTTATCCGATGTGTTTGCTGGGTTTGCTCTTGGTTCGTTGTGGATTGTGATTGGTTTTGCAATAAATTATTCAGAGGAGCGTAGTGCTTCGCATTGTAAATTAAGTCAGTTTTTTTTCAGTTTTTTTTCTCGTTTTACCCGAGCCAAACATTCAAAATATATCGGTATAAGTTTTATTTTATTAAATGTATTTCTTGTTACTTATCTTGGATTAAATTATCAATCTAAGCTCCAAATACCAGATAAACCAATTGACAAAACTAGCCTAGTTTCACGGGGCGCCATTATAAATGATCCTAGTATTTTAATAGCTAGATCCACTGAAACTTTGACAGGCAGGGCATGGGCGCCAATAAATGTTATTTTTGTGGCCAAAGACATAAGCCATGTATCCGATGTAATAGCAGCTGCTGGATGGAGTAGGGCGGATAGCAATGGCCTGCCATCTCTTATTCATTTGTTTTTTTCAAAAGTAACTGGTGAGAAATATAATCGGGCGCCTGTGCCAGCAGCATTTTGGAATACTGATATTCAAGATATGGCTTTTGAGTTCGCGGGGAGTAATTATAGACCAGATCGTCATATTCGTATTTGGTCGACCCCTTTTGTATTTCATGATTCACGCAAAGTATATGTTGGCACAATAACAAATGACGTGGGGCGTTCTTGGGGATTGAGACATTCGCTTGATCCTGAAATTGATGTAGAAAGGGACTTTTTTGCCAATGAATTCAATGGAGTTATAAAAACAATAAAAATAGATAAGATCTCTCCATCTTCAGTGCTTGAAGTTAACAAAAGAAATGCAGGAAGAATTGTGACTGATGGTAAATTACTTTTTATCGATTTGTTTTAATTATTATGATCCTAGAATTTAACCCAATAATTGTTCCTGAGTTGGAAACAAAAATGCGTTTGGATGTATTTTTGGTAGATGAGTTGGGGATATCAAGAGCCCGAGTTCAGCATATGATTCACAATCACCTTGTAAAGGTGAATGGTCGTATTCCAAAAAAACCAGGGGACACTATTCATACTGGTGATACGATTATTATCTCGCCTGAGATGGCAAGTAAACCAATAGAACCGGTAGAGACTGTGAGGCCGTCATTTAGTAATATTACTGTTCTAGAAGAAGCAAATGATTATTTGGTTATAAACAAGCCTGCAGGCTTGCTTGTTCATGAAACAGACGCTCATGAAGTTGGAACGCTTGCGGATTGGATTGTTGAAAAGTATCCTGAAATTCGTGGCGTTGGTGAGGCCGCAAATCGTCCAGGTATCGTCCATCGGCTAGACAAAGAAGCCTCTGGTCTTATGGTTATTGCGAAAAATCAGGCTATGTTTGAGCATCTAAAACAGCAATTCCAAGCAAGAACTATCGATAAAGAGTATGAGGTTTTGGTCCATGGTATTATGCCAGATAATTATGGCGTGATTGATTTTGATATTGACCGTGGCAGCGATGGTAGTATGGTGTCAAGACCAAAAATTGATAAAACAACTCTAAAAGGTGCCGCGCATGAACAGCCAGGCAAGGCCGCACTGACCGAATTTACGGTTTTAAAACAATATGCTAGATTTGCTCTTTTACGTGTAAAAATCCATACTGGACGCACCCATCAAATTCGTGTCCATATGCGCGCCTTTAATCATCCAGTTGTTGGTGATGATTTGTACTTTAATACTAAATTGAATCGAAAACGAGATCACGCGCTTGGTAGGTTATTTCTTCACGCCGCTAAATTAGGTTTCGATGATTTGGATGGTAAAAGAGTTGTTTTCGAAGTGACGCTACCTGATAAATTGGAAAATTTTTTAGTCTCACTTAAATAGTTTGTTTATGCCGGGTAAGCTTGTTATTATCTCCGCTCCATCGGGTGGTGGCAAAAATGCCATTATTAGAGTTCTTGTTGAAAAAATACCTAAATCTATTCGTTTTTTGACAACAATTACACGGCCAATGCGGCCTGGCGAAGCTGATGGAGTTGACTATCATTATATTTCCAAAGCGGAATTTGAGCAGAAGATTTTGGCCGGGGATTTTGTTGAATATAATGTATACGCAGGTGAATATTATGGCACTGATCGCCTACGTTTGGAGCAAACACTAAAAGATAATGAGGTTATTTTTTTACAAATCGATGTAAATGGAAAACGGGCAATGAAAAAAGCTGGTATTAAACATACTTCGATTTTTATTCTCCCGGAAAATCTTGATTCTCTTCGTTCCCGGATTGAAAAACGCGGTGGGTTATCGCCTGAAATTATTAGAGAAAGAATGGGGGTTGCAAAAGATGAAATTGCTGCAGCCAAAGAGTATGATTATCAAGTTATAAATCCAGAAGGGGATATGGACACTGCGGTTTTACGTATTATGGATATTTTGAGTAAAATTTAGCCAACCCCTTGACATTTTTATCTTAATTATGTACACTACGGCCATTATCTGCCCCTATTTAGGGCACCATGTTGGATCCATAGATGATACTAACCTCTGGGAAATTAATGAATTATTGTATGAGTGAAGATATTCGTTTTTCCCTCCAGCCGGGAATGATTGTAAAAGTGCACCAAAAGATCAAGGAAACCAATACCAAAGGTGAAGAGAAGGAACGTATCCAAATCTATGAAGGAACGGTTATCGCCGTGAAGCACGGTACTGGTGTCAATGCTACTGTAACAGTAAGAAAGATGTCAGAAGGTGTGGGTGTGGAAAAGATTTATCCAATCCATTCCCCGGTAGTTGAAAAGATTGAGTTTGTCCGTCAACTTAAAGTCCGTCGTGCCAAACCATACTTCATTAGAACTTACGGTAAGAAATTGAAAGAAGTGAAAAAGGTTGCCGCAAAAGTTGAAGTGACGGAAACCAAATAAATAATTTAAAAACACCACCTCGAAATCGGGGTGGTGTTTTGTATTTGTAGGTTTTTTATTTCGCCAGTGCTTTTAGGTCTTTGCCGGTAATACTTTTTGTTACTTTTGCAACATCTTTTGGCGTGCCTTCTGCTACAATTTCCCCGCCACGTTTACCACCTTCTGGCCCCATATCAATCACCCAATCAGCACATTTGATGACGTCGAGGTTGTGTTCGATAATGAGGACTGTATTTCCCTTGTCAACCAGTTGGTTCAGAACATGGAGCAGGCGTTTGATATCTTCGAAATGTAAACCGGTTGTTGGCTCATCGAGTATATATAGTGTACGGCCAGTGGCTCTACGTGATAGCTCAGTCGCCAATTTTATTCTTTGAGCTTCACCGCCAGATAGGGTGGTGGCTGGTTGACCAAGATGTAAATAACCAAGACCAACATCACGGACAATTTGCAATTTGTCGGCTATAGCTGGGATGCCGCGGAAAAATATTGAGGCTTCCTCAACGGTCATGGAAAGAACATCGGCGATTGTTTTCCCGCTGTAATGGATTTCGAGCGCTTCTTTGTTGTATCGTTTGCCGCCACATTCAGTACATTCAACAAATACATCTGCTAAAAATTGCATGGGTATGCGGATAGCGCCGTCGCCAGCACAAGCTTCACAGCGGCCACCGCCTTTTACATTGAAGCTAAACATACCAGCGTCATAGCCACGAAGGTGGGCTTCTGGTACCGCGGTAAATAGATCTCGAATTGCTGTAAATATGCCGGTGTATGTGGCTGGGTTGGAACGCGGTGTACGGCCAATAGGTGTTTGGTCAATAGCGATAATTTTATCGATGTGGTTGACCCCGGTCATTGATTTGTATGGGGCTGGTTCAGTTTTTGCCCGGTAAAAATGTTTTGATAAAGCACGACCAAGGGTGTGGGAGATAAGAGTTGATTTACCAGAACCTGAAACGCCTGTGACGCAGACAAGTTTTCCAAGTGGAAGTTTAAGGTCAACTTGTTTCAAATTAAAACCAGATGCGCCGATTATACTCAATATTTCCCCATTGCCTGCGTGGAGTTTTTTTGGTGGTGCGATTGACTCTTTGCCTGAGAGGTAATGACCAGTAATTGATTTGGTATTTTTTTTAATCTGTGTCGGCGTGCCGTTTGCCATGATCTCACCACCATATTCACCAGCGCCTGGGCCAACGTCAATGACATAGTCGGCTGATTCAATCATGGCAGCGTCATGCTCAACTACAATTACCGTATTACCCAGATCCCGGAGCATTTTAAGGGTATCAATGAGTTTGTCATTGTCTTTGGAATGTAGTCCGATAGAAGGTTCGTCCAAAATGTAAATAACATCAGTAAGTCCGGTTGAGAGTTGTGTCGAAAGCCTGATGCGTTGCGCTTCTCCACCAGAAAGTGTTGTAAATGACCTGTCTAGAGTCAAATAATATAGTCCAACTTGGAGCAGATCTTCCAAGCGTTTTTTTATTTCATTTACGAGCGGGGTCGCAATTTGCAGATCAGATTTTGAAAGTTTACTTTCAATTGACTTTTTTGCGTTGCCCTTGGTTTGGTAATTAATACTCGAAAAAAAAGCAATACACTCCTCAATTGTCATTCCGGCTATATC
This sequence comes from uncultured Gammaproteobacteria bacterium, assembly GCA_964628715.1. Lineage (GTDB taxonomy): Bacteria > Patescibacteriota > Patescibacteriia > Magasanikbacterales > UBA922 > JAHFIC01. The sequence continues at coordinate 12,791 of CAZVNO010000003.1, forward strand.
AGCAATTGTATATTCATCTTTTGAGGCACCAATCGCCGGCAAACGAACCGACAAAGATTCTGGTTTGAGGCGTTTACCATCGCAAGTTGGGCAGATTTTTTCACGCATGTATTGTTCAATTTCTTTTCGGATATATTCAGAGTCAGTTTCAGCGTGTCTGGTGGTGAGATTTGGGACAATACCCTCAAAATGGACTTTTTTATGACCAATCTCATAGGTCTGGCCATCTGTTCCGTAAAACAGAATATCCATAATAGCTTGAGGCAGGTCTTTTACTGGAGTGTCAAGCGAAAAATGGTGACTTGTGGCGACTGCTTCTAGAAGCTGTTGGTAATAGGACTGATTGCCGACAATTCTTGTCCATGGCTGGATTGCGCCTTCAGCCAAAGTTAGGCGAGGATTTGGAATTACGAGGTCAGTGTCAACATCTAGCGTATAACCAAGACCTGTGCAACGTGGACAGGCACCATACGGGCTGTTGAAACTAAATGTTCTTGGCTCGATTGGTTCAAATGTCCGGCCTGATGCAGTACAAAATGGAATTGTTGAGTATAGATTTTCATCCCCGGTTTCAGGATCAACAGCCAATAAAAATCCGTTTGAAAGATCAATTGCTTTTTCGATTGGCGCGGCCAAAGATTGTTTCTTTACATCATTGATTGTCGTAATGAATAAATCCACGTCATATTTTTTATCATCATGTAACGGGAAATTTTTTAAGGCATCTAGTTTAACCATTGTCCCATTTACACGGATAAGTTCACAGCCGGTTGGTTCAATTCTTTTTAATAATTCTTTTGCTGATAATGTCTGTGATTTTATAAAAGGGGAAAACAATTGAATACCATCGTTTCCACGTGCTTTTGTTCTGACTAGTTCCGTAATTTCACCTGTCGTGTATTGTCGGACAGGTTCGTTTGTGTCAGGGCAGTATTGGACGCCAATTCTAGCAAACAAAAGACGTAAATAATCGTATATTTCTGTAACAGTTCCGACGGTTGAGCGTGGATTTGCGGCAATATGCTTTTGGTCGATTGCGATCGTTGGCGATAAGCCGGTAATTTCATCGACGTCCGGTTTGTCTTGGACATCCATAAATTGACGGGCGTATGCATTCAAACTTTCTGCGTAGCGACGCTGTCCTTCGGCATAAATTGTATCAAACGCCAAGGATGATTTGCCTGATCCGGATAGGCCTGTAATTACAGTCAATTTATTTTTTGGGATTGTAACCGAGACATTTTTTAGATTATGGACACGGGCATTTTTTACAACGATGGCATCTGACATAGTAAGAAAATAACAAGCGCGATTTTTTGGAATTTTTTATTTTGTCTGTAGTTGGTTAAGGAGTATTTTGTCCCAAGTCGCACTATCCAAGACTCCTTCAATTTTATATCCATTTACAAAAAAAGTTGGCGTTCCGCGTACATGCAATGCCATACCATCTTCAATATCTTGGTCTATATCTCTTTGATATTTTTTTGTGTTTAGACATTGAGAAAACTTTGTTTGCTCTAGCTCAATTTTTTTACTCTGGCTGACAAGATCTTCTTCACCAAGAGACTGAGTGATGAATAGGCTATCGTGGTATTCCCAGAATTTTTTTTGTTCAGACGCACATGCGGCGGCGTTAGCAGCAACGTTGCTTTGAGGGTGTAAAGCCTCGATGGGGAAGTGTTTGAATACAATACGCGTTACAGGTTCGTATTTTTGGGTAATTTTTTGGAAAATTGGATAACTTTCTCGACAAAATGGGCATTCAAAATCTATAAAAGCGACAATCGTTATCGGTGCTTTTTCTTTGCCGGTTGTTGGATTGTGCTCTCGTATATAAGGCGCAATGTCGATTATCTCTGGTTGATTATTTTGGGTTGTTTTTTTGTTTGCCAGTGTGAATTTTTCAGTTTGAAATTCCGTCGCTAGATTCGTGGCGCCATCTTGGTATTTAATTTTCCAAGCATAGAACGCTACCAAGCTAACAAAGGAGATGAGAGTTAGTATTATTAGTCCAATAACTGTCAAAAATACAATTCCACCTTTTGTTCTAAACCACGGCACCTCGTTTTGGGTAAGTTCGTTTTTCATAGAAAAACGGATATTTATGGGTTTAAGCCCCATAAGCACGCATAGTATAGCATTATTTTGACTTTGTCAACATATTGACAATAATTAATATATATAGTACGATATCGCCATCTTATTAATTCCACACTTTTTGTCTCCGCCCTCGGGCGGGACCCCGCTATGGCGGTGGCGATTTTCCTCTGTTCGACACTCTCGGATGGTGCAAAAAGGTGGCTAAAAGGAAAATAGTATGAAAATTCCTAGTATCATGGAGATGCTCGAGGCTGGCGTACATTTTGGACACCAAGTTTCTCGTTGGCACCCAAAAATGAAGCCGTATATTTTTACGGATCGAAACGGTGTCCATATTATCAATTTGGAAGAAACACAAAAGCAGCTGGAAAGTACACTTACTGCCGTCAAACAAATGGCCTCAGAAGGTAAAACCATTCTTTTTATCTCAACCAAGCCACAGGCTCGGGAGATTGTAAAAGCGGCTGCGATTGCTGCCGGAGCGCCATATTTGGTTGATCGCTGGCTTGGTGGTCTTTTGACCAACTTTGTTGAGTTGAAAAAGCTGATTAAGAGTTATATCAATCTCAAGGAGCAACAAGTTTCGGGTGAACTTGAAAGATATACCAAAAAAGAACAGCTCGATATTGCCAAAGATTTGGAAAAGAAAGATGAAACTTTGGCCGGTTTGACTTCACTCGAGCGCATGCCAGATGTTCTTTTTATCCCGGCTATGCAGCGCGAAAAAACAGCTGTGGCTGAAGCTCGTCGTATGGGTGTGACAATTATTGCTGTTTGTGATACCAACGCCAACCCAACCTATGCTGATTATGATAACCCAGCGAATGATGACGCTGTTCGATCAATTGAAATGATTGTTGGTTTGGTTCGTGACGCCGTGAAAGAGGGAAAAACTGAATGGGAGAAAAAGAAGCTTGAAACTGTAAAATAATTGTCTTCTCATTCTTAAATATAAAAATGTATGTCAGTATCAGCCAGTGATATTGCCGCACTTCGCAACCAAACCGGCGCTGGGATGATGGATTGCAAAAATGCCCTTGAAGAAGCCGGTGGAGATGTGGAAAAAGCCGTGGATATTCTTCGAAAAAAAGGGATTGCCAAAGCAGCCAAACGTGCTGGAAAAGTAGCGGCCGAAGGCCAGGTAGTAAGTTATATTCATGGTGAGGGTCGTATCGGTGTTTTGTTGGACCTAAATTGTGAAACTGACTTCGTGGCAAAGACAGACGCTTTCAAACAATTGGCCCTCGATATTGCTATGCATGTGGCAGCGGCCAAGCCATTGTATGTGTCACGCACAGATGTTCCAGACATGATGCTTCAAGCCGAGAAGGATATTTATCGAGTACAACTTCAAACTGAGGGTAAACCGGCAGACATGATTGAAAAGATTGTCGAGGGTAAGATGAGTAAATATTTTGCCGAGGTTTGTTTGCTGGAACAGTCGTTTATAAAAGACGAAGAAAAAACAATTGAACAAATTTTGGCCGCAAAAACAGCTGAAATTGGAGAAAAAATTTCTGTTCGACGCTTTGCTCGGTATGAGCTTGGTGAAGGAATTGAGCGCGAAAAGAAAGATTTTGCTGCCGAGGTGGCCGAACAGTTAAAATAAAATTACACACAGAATTTTCAAAACACCGTCTGTTCAATTGGACGGTGTTTTGTTATACTCCGGATAATCATTCTTGATTTTAGTGATATGAAGAAATTGCGCGTTGCCATCAACGGTTTTGGGAGGATTGGTCGTCACGCCCTAAAGGTAGCTTGGGATAAAAAACATGCCGGTAAAATTGAAATTGTGGCAGTAAATGATTTGACTGATACTCGCACTTTGGCGCATCTACTTAAGTATGATACGGCTTATCCAGATTTTGCACCAAAAGTCACTTTTGATGAGAATAATTTAATTATTGGCGGTAAAAAAGTTCAGGCATTTAAAGAAAAAGATCCAAGTGTGCTTCCGTGGGGTAAGCTTGGGGTTGATGTTGTAATTGAATCAACCGGTCGTTTCACTGATGAGCTAGGAGCTGGACTTCACCTCAAGGCTGGGGCAAAAAAAGTCGTTCTCTCCGCCCCAGGCAAGGGAGATATTAAGACTTTGCTGATTGGCGTGAACGAAAAAGAGTATAATGGCGAGAAAATTATCAGCAATGCTTCTTGCACGACAAATTGTGCTGCGCCAATGATGTCTGTTCTTGAAAAAGAATTTGGGATTGAAAAGGCTATGCTTACAACTGTTCATTCATACACTGCGTCACAAGTTTTGCAAGATGGTCCGAGTAAGGATTTGCGAGAGGCTAGAGCGGCAGCGCAAAATATGGTGCCGACCACAACCGGAGCGGCGAAAGCAGTCACCAAAACAATTCCAGTTTTGGAGGGAAAATTTGATGGTCTGTCTGTGCGTGTGCCGACAATTACTGTTTCGCTCACTGATATCACTGTGGTTTTGAAAAAGGATACAACGATTGAGCAGATTAACGAGGCAATGAAAAAAGCCGAAAAAACGTATCTGAAAAATATTCTTGTGACAACGAATGAACCGCTTGTATCGAGTGATTTTATCGGCAATCCGGCATCATGCACTGTGGATCTGGCTCTGACAAATGTAGTTGGTGGTAATTTGGTTAAAGTTGTTGGCTGGTATGACAACGAGTGGGGGTATGCCAATCGCCTGGTTGAAATGGTTGAGAAGGTTGGTGGGTAATTATTAATAAAAATTATTAAAATATATTTTATGCAATTTTTAAGTATTAGTTTGTTGGTTTTAATGTTGGCCGCTGTTATCACATCTGTGGTCTTGTGGGTTATGGCGATTTATGGGGCATTTACGCGGATAGACCTGAAAGAAAATAAATGGCTGTGGATTGCTATGCTTTTATTTTTTGGGCCGATTGGCATGATAGCTTATTTTTTTGTAGAAAATAAAAAGAGATTAGGTGTTATTTCCCTGGTTGTTGCGTTAGTATTTATTTTAGGCATACCAGCTTTTGCAATTATATCTTTTGCTTTTGGATCGTTGACTGAGTCTCAGAGTCAATCATTACCAATTGTACAAGATGGTTTTGAGTTAAATTCAACTGATTTGGAATTGGCTCCGAGTAAGTAATTGTTAATATGTCGAGTATTCTTTCTGTTAAAAAGATAACTAGTTTGAGTGGGAAACGTGTTTTGGTCAGGGTTGATTTTAATGTGGCCATGAAAAATGGTTCTGTCGCTGATGATGAAAAACTTAAGGCATCTTTACCAACTATAAGTTATCTGATCGGGAAAGGGGCAAAAGTTATTTTGGTTTCGCACCTCGGTCGCCCGGAAGGAAAAGTAGTGAAAAGTTTGAGTTTGGCACCGGTCGCAAAGCGATTGGTAAAACTACTCCAAGCACCAGTAAAACATTTGCCATATTATGAAGGGGCACAGGTTGAACGCGCTGTTTCAGAGATGGGGCCTGGT
>CAZVNO010000004.1:0-15527 GCA_964628715.1 uncultured Gammaproteobacteria bacterium
AAAGAGAAACAGTCTCCAAACCATACAGTTCAGAAAAGAGACGACAATAATAATTACCTGCTAATTTCTGAAGCGCGTATGGACTTTTTGGCGATGTCGGTAAATCTTCGGTGAGTGAAATCTGACCTTTGTCGCCCCCGTAAATAGATGACGACGTGGCAAATATAACTCTTTTTACCCCAGCATTCTTTGCTGCCAAAAGAACCTGCAATGTACCAGTGAGATTATGATCATTTGTTTCCAGAGGATGTTCCACCGAATATGGGACACGAGGAACAGCCGCCAAGTGGAAAACACCATCAATTCCCTTCATTACGGGCTCAAGGTCGCTCATATTGCGAACATCCCCCTCTACATATTCAACACCTGGCTGAATACGCTCAGGTTTTTTTGGGGCGATATAATTATCAATCACTCGAACTTTGTGGCCAAGAGCCATTAACTCTTTTACAAGATTTGTCCCAATAAATCCAGCACCGCCAGTGACAAGATAATGCATACAATTAATTCTTAGCTTTTAGAAATGGGCTGCCAACAGCGATAACACTAAAACCCGCTTGCTGCAAATCAGCATACTTATGCTGGAGCATACGACGTCCATCCATAATAAGCGGCCGAGCTTCTCCAGCGAGGAGAATATCGCCAACACCTCGAAATTGCGGCCAATCAGTGGCAATAATAACGATATCAACATCTTCCATTGCTTCAGTTTCGCGAGAAACATATTTTATTATTGAACTCTCCGGAAATACAGACGCAAACATGCTGGCAGCGGCCGGATCAAACACACGGAGTTCGGCAATCCCTTCTTCCAAACAGGTGTGAGCGATATCGATGCTTGGCGAATTGCGAATATCATTCGTATCACGTTTAAAGGCAGTGCCGAGTAAGGCAACTTTTTTTCCTTTCCATTCCATGTTAGCATCTTTTTTTGCTCTTCCAATAAAAATTTCCAATTGTCGTTTGTTTGCCAAATATGTTTCATTTACAAGCACAGCATCCGCGCCAGAAGTCTGAAGCTGATGAGAAAGCGAACGGGCGTCTTTTATAAAACAACTACCACCGGCATAAATACTGTCGTACAAACCCCAAGAACCAATTCTAGGATCTGATGTCAAAATCTTTCTGATCTGTTCGAATTGAATATCGGAAAATGTTTCACAAGTCCGGCCAATCACATCAAAGCAAACAGCAAGTTTGTTGAACAAATAAAAATTTGCCAGTAATTTTCCAGCGGCCGCTTCGCGAGGATTTACTTCAATATATTGGACATCAGGCGAATCATAAAAACGCTGGTAGACACCTCGCATAACGACAAAATCTTTTTCTACCCAAGCGCCGACAACCACACGATCTGGTTTTAGTGAACCCGCGATGGCTTTTCCTTCTACCAAAAATTCAGGATTTGAAACCACACCATAATTTTTTACACCAGCCGCATCCATAATTTCAGCGGTTCTATCCACCATATTTACCGGCACAGTACTTTTGTTTATGAGTACAATATATTTTTCTTGTTTACCTTTATTTCTTTTTGCCAGCTCTCCTGCCAATTTTTCTGCCGCGGAAAAATAATAAGATAAATCACTTTCTCCAGTCTCACCGATTTCCGGTGTTGGCAGACACATAAAAATCGCATCGCATGTATCCAAAAAATCTTCGACATCATTGTATTCAAGAGTAAACCTAATTCGATTTTGGTGACGAACCAAAAGATCTGCCAAACCATCTTCAAAAAGACAGGCTTCAATCTTGTTTCTGTCTCCTGAACCAAGGGCGGCAATCTTCTTTTTGTCAACGTCGAAAACAAGGACATCATGGCCACTATCAGCGGACACAGCCGCCGAACAGGCCCCAACAAACCCTGAGCCGATATATAGGATGTTCATATCTTTATTGTAATCTTGGAAAACCACCAAATAACTCCACATACTGTACCAAATCAACATTTTTCGGTCAACTATTGACTTTTTGGCCTTTTTTTACTATGATATTTGACTGATTTGGGTACGAAACCCACTTCAGAAGAAAGGCAGAAAAATGAACAAGCACAACATCATGACCTCCAGCCAGGACGGGGCCGATGCGATCGTCGAGCTCGATGCCAAGGATTTCCTCCAGCTGCTGTACCAGGCCCCGGAGACTGCCATCCTCCTCTGGACCTTGGCGGTCCGGGAGTACCTGTACAACGGGGAGAAAAAGCTCGAGGCACTCGTCGCAGAGTTCAACGAAGGGAGGACCGAGGCCAGCTCGGCAACTCGCCAGGCTGAAGTTCGAGTAGTCATCGCGAGCGCCTGCCGAAGGATCGGCAAGCTGGAAAAGGCTGAGGAGTACCTCAAACAGGCAGAGGTGTTCGCTGCCGAGAGTGGCAGGCAGTACCCAAAAATGGAGATCATGAAGGAGCGGGGCATGATCTTCGTCGAAGGAGGTGAGCACTCCAAGGCAGCGTATGAATTCTTCAGAGCCGCCTCTGGCTACAATGAGCAAGTAGACAGGCCGCGGAACGCGCACGCCAGAAGACTGGCGGCTCTCCACGCCTTCTATGGGCTTTTTTTGGCAGATGCCGGGGAGAGCGAGCTCTTCGTCGGTCTGGCGGCCATCAAGGAGGCAAACACCCACCTCCTCTCGATCCAGGGTGAAGACAAAACCCACAACACCATCCAGGCGATCTGCGACAAGCTCTTCGCTGAGTGGTGCATGGCTAACTTCTCCACGAACTGCTTTAAAGAGATCATAGTACTGAAAGATATCCTTCAGCGTGATGCAGCCATGCGGCATGCCTTCGGCTGGTCAGCCACGATTCTCGAGGCGGCCGTGTCTATCTTGACCGAAGAAGTCGAAGAACTTGAAAGGATGCGGATTGCTGTCGAACTTTTGTCGAAAGACGAAAATGTCCCACGGCAGTACCGCGAGGACGCGGCGCTTGCCGCAATCGAGATCCTGATGGAGCAAAATGCCGATGGGGCCGCTCTCACAAGGATCGTCAGACTGACCAAGAGCGGCCAGGGGGTCGCGAAGAGACGAGCCGAAAATCTCATCAAGAGAGTGACGGATCGTATGTTCCCTGCCAAATAAATAAACCCCCTCTATGCCCCGCACCAACAATTTTTTTGCACAGGAAGTGCGGAAGGATTTGTCTGGTGCGGGGCGGGGTTTTGGAAAATTATTTTTTTGATTAAATGCACAAAAAATGTGCGCTTTATCAAAAAAATAAAAACATCTAAATCATTTACTATCTTCTTGAAGTGATTTTACATACCCTTCATTCCGTGTCTGTCCGGCATTAATATATCGCCACTTTGGGTTTGCATTAATAAGATTAAAAATTGAAAAAAAATCAAATTTTTCCTCACCGCTTTCCAGATGCTCCACAACCGCACGCAGAAAATTAAAATCACTGGGCGTGTCCAGGGTCCAACGTTCTTCTGAGAGATTAATTGATTTACCATCTATAGCGCACAAAACATTACTCGCTGGAAAAATTTCCGGGTTCTTCCAGATATATGGCGTGACGTGTTCGCGCTCAGACTGAAGAGCGGCTTCTCGCCACGCCTTTTCAAGCGCTCCAAACGAAAATACTTCTGTATCGAGACCGTCTGGAAAAGTTGGTGGATGAATATTGGAAACATATTCATATTTACCATCTACAGATACATAAGCATCGACAACGTCATCAATAACTTGAGGGTCCAGTAAAGGGCAATCACCAGTCAGGCGAACGATCACATCAGCTTCAAATAATTTGGCACATTCATAATAACGGTCAAGAACATCCGACTCACTGCCGCGAAAATATGGTATACCTTGCTCAGTTGCCCAAGCTACCAGCGGGTCATCGGCTGGAGATGTGGTTGTTGCCAAAACTACTTGACTTAATTTTTTTGCCGCTCGGGCACGACCAAACACATGTTCAATCACTAATTTACCACCAAGTGAGAGTAACATTTTACCCGGGAGCCTGGTTGATCCCATGCGCGCCTGAATTATCCCGATTATTTTCATAATTTAGAAAAAGTAATTGCCCGGCCGTTTTGATTGGATTCTTTTGCTGCCAAAATCAACTCGACTACGCGAATGCCCTGTTCAAGCGGCGTAATTGTTTGTGTGTTTGTTTCGATACAATGCAAAAAATGTTTCATTTCCTCGACATACATATCATTTGTATCATAATCAGCTGGCAAAACAAATTCTTGCGCGTCTTTACCAACCGACTCAAGGACGACTTTTTTATCTTTTGCACTCCACGAAATACTGCCGGTTTCTCCAAAAAACTCAAATTCACGCTGATAAAATCTCTGAATGTAATCGACGTGAATTTCACCAATCGCTCCGCTTTCAAAACGAAGGATTGTCTCGGCAACGTCCTCGACATCTATCTCCAAGCCACTCACCTTTCCTGACAAACTAATAAGAGTAGATACTGGCCCCAAAAACCAAGTAAGATAATCAAACTCGTGTGAATCCAATAAAATTCCTCCGCCAAGTTTTTGATTCGCGCTATACCCGCGGCGATAATCTTCCCATGGATGCCAATCAGGCAGATATTGCCCGAATTGACAACGAGCTGACAAAATTTTACCAACCACACCATCTTCAATCAAAATTTTCATTTTCTGAAACAGAGGATGAAACTTCCAGTTACTCCCGACCATGGTGATAATTTTTTTATTTTTTGCGATAACATCCAACGCTGCGATTCCCTCTTTGGACGTGGCGGCTGGTTTTTCGATAAACAAATGCATTCCTTTTTCACTGCAAAGCAGCGCATGTTCTGGATGGAAACGGGATGGCGAACAAATAACTGCCGCGTCAAACGCAGACTGTTCGCATGCTACCTCGATTGACGTCGCGACTTTTACCTGAAGTGTTTTTTGTATCTCAAGTGCGCGAGCTTGGTCTGGCTCAACAATCACAAGGTTATTTACCCCGAGAGCCAATAAATTTTTTGTATGGCGCTTCCCGATTGAACCGCCGCCGATAACCAATAATCGCAGCATAAATAATTCTATGGTTTTCTAAATACTGGCTGTAATTTTGTCCCTTGGATAAGACTTTCAATTTTACCACTATCAATCCCTTCTTTTACTCGTGACAATGCGACTCGATACGCTCCCAAAATCCGATCAATATCATTTTCCGTATGCGAAAAACAGGTATTGTTACTACAGATTGTAAGAACGCCCTGAGACATCATCATTTCTTGAAACACTGTTTTTGCCGCAAGATCGTCTTCACCTGCTTCATTTTTCCAAGTAATAACATGATGAGATCCATAACCAAGTGCCTTAGTTCTTTGTCCTAAATCAAATTCGTGCACGAGGGTATTATAACCATCTTGCAGCTTATTACCCATGGCATTTATCTTTTCATTAACTCGATCTCTTTCCAAAATTGTCATGGTCTTTAACGCTGCTGCCAATGACAATAATTCACCGCCAAATGTAAAAGAAAAGAAAATTTCCTCACACTCTTTCATCAATTCTCTTTTGCCGGTCAATACAGAAATTGGGTATCCGTTTGCCACCGCTTTACCAAAACAAGCCAGGTCAGCGGTAACGCCAAAATATGCCTGAGCACCTCCAAGCGCGATTCTAAATCCAGTAACCATTTCATCAAAAATTAATACAGCTCCATTTTTGTGAGTTAAATCTTTTACTTTTTGTAAAAAATTATCCTTTGGAAATTCAACCCCAATCGGTTCCAAAATTACCGCCGCCACCTGACCCGGATATTCCGCAAAAATTTTTTCCAAACTTTCGATGTTATTGTAAGTAAAAGTTTTCGTAAGTTCTTGAGTGGCTTTTGGAACTCCCTTGTTCCTTGTGGTTGAACCAATATACCAATCTTGCCAACCATGATACCCGCCGGCTGCCACAATATCTCGGCCAGTATAAGCGCGCGCCACGCGAATAGCCCCGGCTGTTACATCAGAACCATTTTTACCATAGCGCACCATTTCCGCGCCAGGTATAAGCGAACAAATTTTTTCCGCGACTTCTGTCTCAAGCTTTCCTGGTAAACTCAAAATTGTCCCTTTTTGCATTTGCTCCCGAACGGCGTTATCGACTTCATCGTAACCATAACCAAGAACGATTGGCGCCAGTGAAAGCACTTGGTCAACATACTCATTGCCGTCAATATCCCAAACATGCGCCCCTTTGGCCCGATCCAAAAACAAAGGCGCTGCGCCGACAGATAATTGCGTTGAACATTTACTAAAAGTTTGCGATGCAAGCGGCACAACTTTTTTTGCTCTGGATAACCATTCGATTGATTGCTGGAATGACATACAGAATAAAATTATTTTTTCGGTTCTTTATAAATTTTTATTAAATACCTATTTCCCATCCAATCGATATAAGCTGGGTACAATTCGTTATCGACAACCCGGAGCAAATTAAATTGCTCAGCGATACTTTTGTGCGGGTCAAGCTGGCTATCTGTCGGCCGACGTCTTGGAAAAAAAGTCTCTTCGCCTTTTTGTTCTTGGCCAATAACATTGGGTAATCTCTCGACAAAACCTATCACAAGCTCATTTATGCCATTCCCCTGTTTCTCATGAAGTTCTGGCAAAAGCTCATCTCCGGAAAACACCATTTTATTTTGTGCATAAATAACACCGGCATCCACTTTGTCTACAGCTTCAAACAAAGTGTTGGTCACTTGATCCTTCCCTTCCAAAATTTGCCAAGTCAATGGCGACCAGCCTTTGCCCAGCGGTAAATCGCTAGAATGCACTACGATATTATATTTGTTTCTTTTGCGTACATCAGATTTTATTATCTGCTCACAACTTAAGAAAAAAACACAGTCGCCAACCGGCACATCCTCCACAGTATGAACAAGGCTAACTTTATGCCCAAAATCAGCTAATAATTTTTGTAATTTTAGCGCATATGGCAGATACCAGCTCTTTGGGTTGTCAACAAGAATTGTGAGTTTCATGAGATGACAATACTACAATTTAAAGAAAAAATCCATGTTTTTTAAATCATTTGATAAATCCATAATTTTTGGGACTTCAAATGCCAACAAAAAAATTTTACCTTCAGAATGTTCTTCGATTAGTTTTTTTATACTCAACCAATCAACTTGAGCATCCCATAAATTATTATGCTCATCAATAGGATTTGATGGGTCTCCGCCAGAAATATGGCCATACTCGGGCTGCAGAGACAAAAGACATTCTTTGATAAAATCAAGATAATTTACTCCAAAACGAGAGGCTGCTTTTATCGCTTTTTCAAAATCAAAACAAATTGGTGCCTGTTTCTGAATAAATTCCAAGTCTGAAAAAGAAGCGCCAAACATCGGCCTGCCGCTAGTATCACAACCAGCCATATTTTCAATCAAAATCCTTTTATCCGACAAACGTGACAGCTCTTTAGAAAAAACATCATAATTATGTTTTCTCGCCGGATGGACAATAATATTACTAACTGAAAAAAAATTTGCCAAAACTTGTGTTACCACCCAATCTTCGCGCTGTTTTTCTTCAAGCCAAAAATCATGCCAGGCCGTATTGTGTGGCGCGTGAATTGCTACAACATTTGCTTTTTTTAAAATGCTAAGAGTTTCCCAATCAAAGGGTTCATTAACATTCGCATAAAGCTCAACACCATAAATCCGACCGGATGCCAAAAGATCAACTGATTGCAAAAACCAATCACGTGAATTATTTGACCACAATTTTAATACGGGTTTTATCATAAAATTAAATCCCAGCTGAGTGGCGTGCCGCACGGTATGGGACTAGCCGCATGTTTTCCCATTACTTCATCATAATGCTTTGGTGCGATTCCGGCTGACGGTCTTATTGAACGCACATTATCTGGACTAAAAATATCCCCCGCTTTCATATCCTTAACCACAAACAACGAACGACGAAAAAAAGTATTTTGTTTTTCTTTTTCACTTTGGCAGCCATAATTAACTTTGCCAAACATTCTCTTTTTGTCCAAATCAGACACAAGCGATACTGGTTCCCCGCATTCCTTCTTTCTGATTGCGGCAACAAGTGATTTTAATTCCTCCGGTTCGACAGAAAAACGGGCGTCTGGTCCACCCTCTGCCCGACTCATAGTCAGATGCTTCTCAATAATAGAGGCCCCATACCCAGCGGCAACCAATGGCACTTCAATACCAGCGTTATTATCAGAAAAACCAGATACAACCTTATACCTATTTGCCAAATCTTGCATGGTTGCCAAATTCATGGCATCAAAATTGGCCGCACCTTCATATTCCGTGACACAATGGAGTAGCGCAATATCACCACTACCATATCTTTTCAATGTTTCAACCGCGTATGAAATCTCTTCGTTTGTAGCAAATCCAGTAGAAAGAATAACCGGCTTTTGTGTTTTTGCAACCGCGCGAAGTGTAATCAAATCAGTTGCTTCATATGAAGCAACTTTGTACAAAGCAACCGGAAGTTGTTCCAAAAAATCCACAGAGGTTTGGTCATAAGCCGAAGAAAAAAATACCATGCCAAGTGATTCGGTTAACTCTTTTAACTTTGGGAACCAATCCCATGGAGTAAAGGCGGTCTTATACAAATCATACAACTTCTGCCCTTTCCATAATTCAGGGTTATCCTTGTTGTTCACCATAAACCAAGGGAGGTCTGAATCTATGGTCAATGTATCCGGAGTATAAGTCTGAAGCTTAACTGCATCCGCTCCAGCATGAGACGCAGCCCTAACCAGCTGAACTGCCTGTTCAAATTTTTGTCCATGATTTCCGGAAAGTTCGGCGATTACAAAACATGGTTTGTCTGTACCAATTGAACGGATCCCGATTGGGGTTTCTATGTTGAAGTATGTCATATAATTACGGCCGAATGGCGACACCATTGTTATAGAGATAACTTCTCGTCATAATCGGACTTTGATCAGTAAAATGGAAAATACTCCCAGCCGCAACAGCGGAAGCGCCAGCCGCAAACGCTTGCTCAAAATCAGACAAATGCCCAACACCGCCAGAGGCAATAACCGGAACTGACACCGCAGAACAAACTGTCTGCACCAGATCCAGGTCAAGTCCTTTCATGGTGCCTTCTTGTTCAATTGACATAATCATAATTTCCCCAGCCCCAAGTTCAGCTGCTTTTTTGGCCCAAACAACTGGATCCAAGCCGGTTGCCACAGTACCACGTCTTGAATAAACTTCATATCCACCTTCATTTTTTTTGCGAGTGTCAATCGAAACCACGATGGTTGAGCTGCCAAAACGCTCGGCAGCGGCAGTAATCAAGTTTGGATCTTCAATGGCCGCCGTATTTATAATAACCTTATCAGCCCCGTTTACTAATAAACGGCGCATATCATCAATCGTACGAATACCGCCGCCAACTCCAAGCGGCATGAAACATTCAGCCGAAACTTCTTTCACAATATCAAATAAAATCGCCCGGCCATCAGTACTCGCTGATATATCCAAAAATAAAAGTTCATCAGCCCGCTGCGCATCATAGACACGCGCCGCTGTAATCGGATCGCCAACATCGCGAAAAGAATCAAACTGAATAGTCTTGATCATTCGCCCATCTTTTAGAAGAAGGGTTGGTATAATTCGATGCTTCAACATAAGATAATCTGAAACTTAACTATGGCTGCCAATCTATAAAATTTTTCAATAAACGCAGGCCCCATTTTTGACTTTTTTCAGGATGAAACTGAGTCGCAAAAATATTTTCGCGCGCGATTATAGCGGCAATTTTTTTTCCATAATCGGACGAGGCAACCAAAGAGGAATTTTCAATATCTTCAATGGCGTAGCTATGAACAAAATAAAAATCACTTCTATCTGGTATGCCATTCAGCACTGGATGCGATATTTCTATAGAAATATCATTCCAACCAACATGAGGAACACACAATCCTGATTCTGGTGAAAAAGAAAAACGTCTCACTTCTGCGTCAAACCAGCCAAGGCCATCATGTTCGCCAAATTCAAAACTTTTTTTTGCCAAAAGCTGCATTCCAAGACAGACACCAAGAAAAGGTTTCTTGTGAACAAGAACCTCTTCGTTCAAAGCCGCAATCCAGCCCGTATCTTTCAGATGCTTTATACCGTCACCAAACGCGCCTACTCCAGGAAGTACAATTCGATCTGCGTCTCTAACATCTTTTGGTTCCGAAGTGATTACAACATCACCGCCAACATATTCCAAAGCGTTGGCAATGGATCCCAAATTTCCCATGCCGTAATCTATAATTGCAATCATACTGAATATTTAATCAGTATTCCAAAGCGCCTGATCAGGAAGCGGTTCTCCCCTTCTTGTAGTTGACGGGTCATGTTTCCACGGAGCCACTCGATGGCGATTGGCGATTTCGTAAAACTGTTCTTCGCTCAAGTCCAGCCATTTGAGTAAAACATCCAAACTTGCTGGTCTTAAACCTTCATATTTTTCAATCAATTTTAAACCTTCATCACGCGTCAATCGGCCATTTCTAATATCAATTGAAGCCAAATGACTCATGCGCCCATATCCGCGCTTGATGAATTTAAGATAATCTTGGATACCTTGCATCATGTCTTCGACTTTTTCATAATTATACTCAGACGGAACACCCTCTACGATATCACCCTGCCAGCCCAGTTCTCGCTGAATAATTTCAACCTGCTTCTTTACATCCCATGGCTGATAACTACCCAAACAAATTGAACGGCAGCCCAAATTACGCAAATCCTCGCGCTTTGGATAAGTATTGAATTGCAAATCACGCAAAGAAATATTTGGGTCATCGAGAAAACCGATCATAACCTGAGCCGTGATTCCCAAATATATAAACATGTTAAACCTGCGTTCATCCACCTCTTCTTTTTCATCATAGCCATAATAATTTGTGTATTCAGAAGAAGGTTCGCCCCAAATAACCAAAGGAACTTGAAACTTAATTGCCATGTGCATTGGAAATGCAAATATACCGGTATGCTGATACCAATAAATATCACCCTTGCGCTCCAATGATACACGCATTAATTTTTTTACGACCTGCCAATTGGTGCGAAATTTTAAATAATCAACACCCAATTTTTTTATTGTTCGTTCATTATTCTGCAGAACGTTTGGCCGATACATATGGTGGTCATAACTCACAATAAGTGGATTCAAGCCATAATCGCGCACCAAAGAATACGCTGTATATGTGCTATCCTTGCCGCCGCTAAACGGCACAATACAATCATATGCATACTTGCCGCGGTATTTTTCCAATAGAGCTAGAAATTCTTTTTTATTGGCTTCCCAATCAACGTGCTCTTGCTTCACAGATACATTGCGGCAAGTACTGCAAACTCCATTTTCATCAAAAGTAATTGTTTCCTGAGTCTCAGGCATGACGCATTTTGAACAGCGGCGTAATTGTTTTGGATCTGAAACGATATAATCAATCATATAATTGTTTCTTCATAAATGCTTGATGAACTTCTCTCCCAGAACGAATCAAAGTTTCTGGCAAAATCCTATCCATGGAAAAACCACATTTCTCATACACTCGAATCGCGGCAACATGCTCAGCAAAAACTCCGAGGGTTACTGTTTTAATATTTAATTCCTTTTTTAAATAATCCAATGAGGCATTTGTAACTTCCGTAGCGACACCGCGCCCCCAAAAATCTTTTTCGCCTAATATAATTCCCATATGGGCAATACCGCTTGCGCTGTCACATGGCTCAAACTTCAGGTTACCAATGTGAATAAGATCTCCATTTTCTTTCCAAAAAATCCCCAAAAAAAGTGTATCTCTTAAATCAATTTTCTCAGAAATATAATTACGCAATTCATCCACGCTTGTTTGTCTTGTTTCCAAAAAATGATTTACTTCCGGGTCGCCCAGCCATCTAGCATACTTTTCACTCGCGTCTTCTACCCGCAAAGTCCTAATAACAAGCCTGGGTGTTTCGATATACACATTCAAATTCATAAAAGAGCTTTAACCGCAGCGATAACGTGATCCTGTTCAGCAGTACTAAGTAGCGGATAAAGAGGTAATGACAAAGCCCTAGCATACCAGGCTTCAGCTTTTGGACATAATCCCAGACCATATCCAAGACTAGTATAATACGGATCCGTGTGAACTGGAATGTGGTGAACTTGCGCCCAAATACCGTCTGAACGAAGTTTTTGGACAATGTCAGATTTTGCGTCAACTAATCTTTCCGGCAACCTAATAACATACAGATGCCAGGCCGACTTAAATTCTGTCGTATCAGCTGGCGGCAAAATAAGGTCAGTATTAGCAAAAGCTTCATTATATCTTTCAGCCAACAAACGACGCTTCTCAACAAAACGATCAACTTTTTTTAATTGTGATATACCGAGCGCGCACTGGATATCAGTAAGGCGATAATTTTGTCCGAGCATTGCCATTTCCATATACCAAGGACCGGGCGAAGGACGAAAAAATTGCTCTTTGGTAAGACCATGCGTAACAAATTTTTTCATGAAACGATATTTGACTTCGTCATTTGTCAATACAGCGCCACCTTCTCCAGTAGTGATTGTTTTTACTGGATGAAAACTAAAAGTTGTCAGATCACTAATCGATCCAATTTTTTTTCCATTATATTCCGCGCCCAATGACTGGGCACCGTCTTCTATCAAAACCAAATGATGTTTTTCGGCAATTATTCTTAATTTATCAAGCGCTGCTGGTCTTCCCATATAATCCACAACGACAATTGCCTTTGTTTTTGAAGTAATCTTAGTTTCTACTAATTCTGGGTCAAGGCTGCCAGTGGCAGAATCAATATCAACAAAAACAGGACGCGATCCTTGCCACAAACCGGCATTTGCTGTGGCAAAAAAAGTTAATGGAGTTGTAATAAATTCGTCACCAGCACCGAGCCCTGCTGCCGCATAGGCCATATGCAAAGCAGATGTACCGTTGTTGCAGACAACCACATAACGCGCCCCAGCGTAACTCGACAAAGCGCTTTCAAAGGCTTCGATTTGCGGCCCTTGCGTTAGCCACTCACCTTTGAGAGCCGAAACAACCGCCGCAATGTCGTCGTCCTCAATGGTCTGGTGGCCATACGGAATCATATTGAAAGAAGAAAATCTTTTAATTTTTCAGATGAAAGCCAATCGGTATTATTTAAACTTGAGTAGGAAAAATTTACTGGCAAATCTTTTCCATTTTGATAATTTGCGCGTGTTGCGCCCATATTCGAAAAGCCATGCTCTGGCAAAATAACATAGTGTTTTTCAAGCTCAAGCGCGTGCCTAGCTTCTTCCACAGTAACTAAAACTTCATGTAATTTTTCACCGGGACGAATTCCTGTTACTTTAATTTCGCAGCCTGGAGCAAGCGTTGTCATAAAATCCTTCACCTTCATGCTTGGAATTTTTGGAATAAAAATTTCGCCGCCCTTCATATTCTCCAAACCCATAAGCACCAATTCAATTCCTTGATCAAGGGTAATCCAAAAGCGAGTCATCTCCTCGTGAGTCAAAGACAATGTTCCGGTCTTTTTTTGTTCATCAATAACATGAAGGATACTGCCACGACTACCGAAAACATTTCCATACCGCACAACTGACATTGTTGTTTTGCCTGCACCATAAGCATTACCGGAAATCATAAGTCGTTCGGCACAAAGCTTTGTCGCACCGTATAGATTTGCCGGATTAGCCGCTTTATCAGTTGAAACCAACAAAACTTTTTCGACTCCCTGATCAACCGACGCATTGATAACATTTTGTGTCCCCAAAATATTTGTCTTGACCGCTTCAAAAGGATTGTACTCAAGCATCGGCACTTGTTTTAGTGCGGCCGCGTGGACAATATAATCAACCCCATGAAAAGCTCTCTGTAAGCGCTCCAAATCACGCACGTCTCCCAAAAAGAAACGAAGTCGATTGTTTGGGTCTGGAATCGCAGATTCCATCTGTGACTGTTTAAGTTCATCACGGCTAAAAACAACAATTCTTGCAACCTGCGTTTTTTCCAAAAGTGTACGCACAAACCTCTGGCCAAATGACCCTGTGCCGCCTGTCACAAGAATTGATTTATCCTTCAAAAAATCGTATGCCATAGTAGAAATATAACAGTCGTATGCTATCAAAAAAATGATAAAAACTCAAGGGCAAAATCGCCCGTTAATTTACTTAATTTGAGACGCCCATTCTTCAGCGTTTGTCGGCCGACGAAATTCATCATCCGGATTAAATTTTTCATTGGTGTAAAATACCAAAATCGAAGCCTCAAGCGATTTGTACCCATGCCAAACCCCGGGAGGTATTTCAAGTGTTTGACGGGAATATTCCGAAAGAACAATTTTTTCTTCAGGCCGCCCATCTTCATATACCAATCTAAAAAGCACGCTACCCTTCGCTACCGCAAAATAATCAGAGTGTTTTTTGTGCATATGCAAACCAGCGATGACTCCAGGTGGCATATGCGTAATGTTCATGTCCCCCGGCAAACCAGGAATAATATCGTAAAAACCGCGTCTTCGGTCATCCTCATGGAAACGATGATTATGTATCATATTTTTAATTTATGAAAAAACCAAAACTATTTTTAATTTCTAAGGCAATTGATCTATATACTCAGACAAGGCATCTTTCCATGACCTAAATTTATTAATCCCGGCTTCAGTCAAACGGTTGTTAAGTAATATCGAGTGCTTTGGCCTCTTCACGTTTGATCCACTACTATCAGTTTTAATCGGAACAACTTCAACTTTCATGCCAGTAAACTCAAAAATTTTTTTTGTAAAATCATACCATGAGCAAAAGCCGCTATTGGTCGCATGATAAAGTCCGTATGGAATTTCTTTTTGGATGACTTCTTGAATCACTAACGCCAGATCTTTCGCATACGTAGGGCTCCCAAACTGATCGTCTACAACCCTGATGCTCTCCCCGACTTTTGCCTTATCAATCATTCTTAAAACAAAATTCTTTTTTTTAGCCGAAATCGCATCGCCAAATACCCAGCTAGTCCTAAGGATGTAATGCCTAGAACATTTCATCGCGACCAAGTGTTCGCCCGCCAACTTTGACGCACCATGAACATTGAGCGGTTTTGGTAAATCAAATTCAGAATAACCTTCAGATTTTGTGCCTTCAAAAACATAATCTGTACTTACATGCACCATCTTGGCCGACACACTTTCAGCCGCTTGTGCTATCCAGCCAGCAGCAAAGGCATTCCCTTGAAAAGCAGCGTCAACATTATTTTCTGCATCCTCTACAAGATGAAAACCAGCACAATTTATAATAATGTCTGGGCACAGCGATTTTATCTTTTCAAAAACCTGATCACGACTCGTCACATCCAAATCATTTTTACCCATGGCAAAAACTTCCGCCCCAGTATCATTATACAGATGCCTAAAAGCTGTACCCAATTGTCCCTCTGCGCCAGTAATCAAAATTTTCATAAAACAATGCCCTTTCTTAATATGACAGCTTTTATAAAATATATCTTGGATTGGCGTAAGTCCAAGGGCTAATTGAACGCAGCCCTGATTTTCTCCCGCCTTTAGGCGGGACATCTACCAGGGATCGT
>CAZVNO010000005.1:0-3990 GCA_964628715.1 uncultured Gammaproteobacteria bacterium
TGGCGAACTCAATCATGGGTCATCCAAAATATACGATTACCAGCGGAAAAATTTTTTTGAATGATGAAGAGATTACAAATGTAAAGGTAAATGAAAAAGCAAAAAAAGGTTTATTTTTATCCATGCAATATCCACCACAGATTGATGGTGTCTCTATCACAAATTTTTTGCGAACAGCCGTTGCCGCCCTGACTGATGAGAAACAAAATCCAGTTAAGTTTCATAAGCAGCTTTTAGAGACAATGAAAATACTCAATATTGATCCAGTATTTGCTTCCCGTTACCTCAATGTCGGTTTTTCTGGTGGGGAAAAGAAGCGTTTGGAGATATTGCAACTTTTAGTTTTAAATCCAAAATATGCGATTCTTGATGAGACTGATTCCGGTCTTGATGTGGACGCTTTAAAAATAGTTTCCAGTGGTATTAATAAATTCCATACAAAAGAAAATGGCGTACTTTTGATTACTCATTACAATCGCATTTTGGAGTATGTGCAGCCAGATTATGTCCATATCATGGTAAATGGTAGAATTGTCAAGAGTGGTGGCAAGGATTTGGCGGTAGAAGTTGAAAAAAATGGGTATGAATCGCTGATTGTCCATAGTTAATTGTTTTTACTACAGCTATTATCAATCAACAATTAGCAATTATGATCACAAAAGAACAAATAATAGAAATGTTGGAAACAGTCATGGATCCGGAAATTGGTTTGGATATTCATACAATGGGCCTTATTTATGATATCCAGATTAGAGGTGAAAAGGAGATTTATATCCTTATGACTTTTACCAGTCCGATGTGTCCTGTAGGGGATTTTTTGAAACAAGAAGTGACCGATAGTATGCGCGAGCTTGGGTTTTCGGCAGTAGACATTGAAATTACATTTGAACCGCCTTGGAAACCATCTCCTGAACTTAGAGAAGCTTTGGGAATATAATTGACATTTATCTAAAAAAGTTTTATTGTTTGTATCATCTAAATAAAAATTGTATGGAAAATATCATATCGTTCCAACTGGATGATATGCAAATAAAAATTGTATGGAAAATAAACCAAATGAACCACTGGCTGACTCACCAAGGAAAACAGGTAAAATTAGACGGGTAGTGGTGGATCGTAGCGCCTGTATCGGAGCCAGATCTTGTGTGCTTGTGGGCGCAAAAACATTTGCCATGGATGATGGTAATTTGGCTTATATAGTTGATCCAGACGCAGAGGACGACGAAACAGTGAAACTGGCCGCGCAGTCGTGTCCGGTATTGGCAATTCATTTGTACGATGAAGATGGCAAGAAAATTTTTCCAGAAGAATAATTTTATAAATAAAAAAATCTCCCAATCTAATGGGAGATTTTTTTATTTATACTTTTAGCGCCAAACTTTCTTTTTCAACGGTAATATTTACTGTGTGCCCATCTTTTATTTTTCCTTCAATAATGAGCATTGAAAGCGGATCAAGAAGTTCGGTTTGGATTACTCGTTTGAGTGGTCGAGCGCCAAGATTTGCGTCGTAGCCTTTTTTGCCAAGCCAATCCTTTGCTTTATCGTTTACTTCTAGGATAATTTTTTGTTCAGATAATCGTTTGGCGACCAGATCAATTTGCAGGTCAACAATATGTCTGATTTGTTTTTGATCAAGCGGGTGGAAGACTATGATTTCATCGATACGATTCAAAAATTCTGGTTTGAAGTGGTCTTTTAGTGCTTCCATAACTTTTTCTTTCATGTTTTCTTCCTGTTTTTGGACACTAGCTTTCTTGCCATCGCTAAAACCAAATTCCCCACGTCGTCCCATTTCCATTATCATTTCCGAACCTATATTACTCGTCATGATAATAACAGTATTTTTGAAGTTTACTTTTCTGCCCTTTGCATCTGTTAGATGGCCATCCTCAAGAATTTGAAGCATCATGTTGAAGACATCTGGATGTGCTTTTTCAATTTCATCAAAAAGAACTACTGAGTAAGGGCGACGCCGGATAACCTCTGTTAATTGGCCACCCTCATCATAGCCAATATAGCCAGGAGGGGATCCAACCATTTTTGAAACAGCGTGCTTTTCCATGTATTCGCTCATGTCCACTCTGACAATTGCTTCCTCGTCATTGAACATGAAAGAAGCAAGTGTTCTAGCCAATTCAGTTTTGCCAACACCGGTTGGCCCCAAAAATATAAAAGAACCAATCGGACGCTTCTTTTCTGATATGCCAGCACGAGATCTGCGGATCGCATTTGCTACAGCCGAGATGGCCTCCTCTTGCCCGATTACCCGTTTTTTTAGTTCATCTTCCATGTGAGCGAGCTTTTTCACCTCATCTTGGAGCATTTTTGATACTGGTATGCCTGTCCATCTGGCAACCACGCCGGCAATATCTTGTTCAGTAACTTCTTCTTTTAGGATTGATCGGCCTTTTTGAATATCTGTCAGCCTGGTCTCTGCTTTTTTTATAGCCTCTTCAATAACTGGGATTTTGCCATATCTAATTTCAGCGACTTTTTGCAAGTTACCGCGACGTTCCTCGATGTCAGCCTCTTGCTTAAGCCGGTCAATTTCTTTTTTGTGATCACGAATATCAGTGATAATTTCTTTTTCATTTTTCCAGTGGACTTCGAGCTCGTTGCTTTTTTCACGCAAATTTTCCAGCTCCATTTTTAGTTTTTTCAAACGCTCTTGTGATTCTTTGTCTGTTTCTTTTTTAAGAGCGCGCATTTCAATTTCCAATTTAATCATTTTGCGTTTCATTTTATCTAGTTCATCTGGCATGGAATCAATTTCGAGACGGAGCGCTGAAGTGGCTTCGTCGATAAGGTCTATCGCTTTGTCTGGTAAAAAACGATCAGTAATATATCGACTTGAGAGTTCAACTGCGGAAACAATGGCAGAATCAGTAATGCGAACACCATGGTGGATTTCGTATTTTTCTTTTACGCCACGCAAGATGGCAATGGCATCGTCTGTGTTTGGCTCTGTGACAAGCACAGGCTGGAAACGGCGTTCAAAAGCAGCATCCTTTTCAATGTATTTTTGGTACTCTTTTAGAGTGGTTGCCCCGACAGTGTGAAGTTCGCCGCGCGCTAGCGCAGGCTTTAACATGTTACTGGCATCAACCGCGCCTTCTGAAGCCCCAGCACCAACAATAGTGTGAAGCTCATCAATAAATAGGATGATATTGCCATCAGATTCAGTCATTTCTTTTAACACAGCTTTGAATCTATCTTCAAATTCACCGCGAAATTTTGTTCCAGCGACAAGTGAACCAACATCTAACCCAATAACTTCTTTGTTTTTAAGACTTTCTGGGACATCCCCATTTACGATTCTTTGGGCAAGTCCTTCGACAATAGCGGTTTTACCAACACCAGGTTCGCCGATAAGAACCGGGTTATTTTTTGTTCGGCGCGTTAGCACCTGCATAACTCTTCTGATCTCATCATCGCGACCGATTACAGGATCAAGTTTTTCTTTTCGAGCCAAATCAGTAAAGTTTTTTCCATATTTTTCCAATGCTTGATATTTCGCCTCTGGCTCGGGTGAGTCAACTCGTTGATTTCCGCGGATGGTAACTAGAGTTTTTAAAACATCATCATAATTTACGCCCTGTCTCGATAGGGTATTGCTGATCGGGTTGTTACTTGTTAGATATGATAAAAGTAAATGTTCGACCGATATATATTCGTCACTCATTTTTGCCGCTTCGTTTGCCGCTTGTTGCAAAATATACATCATTGCCTGTCCCATGAGAACCTGGCCGAGAGCGCCTGTTGGCATCGGACCTGGCTGCTTTGGCATTGACTGGATCATACCTTTGACAGCATTTTCAATTTCTGGGATATTGGCATTCATCTTTTTTAAGATTGAGCCAACAACACCATCGGTTTGTTCAAGGAGGGCAGCAAAAAGGTGTGGCGGTTCAATTTGAGGCTGACCATTATCATTGGCAATACCGGCAGCACGCTGTATTGCTTCTTGAGATTTGTGGGTAAAGTTTTG
>CAZVNO010000005.1:4090-10416 GCA_964628715.1 uncultured Gammaproteobacteria bacterium
TGGCAATACCGGCAGCACGCTGTATTGCTTCTTGAGATTTGTGGGTAAAGTTTTGTGGGTTCATATGTTGTAGCTATAAGCTGTAAGCGTGCTGTTTGCTTAGAGTTGTATCCTTGATAATTAGCACTCTAATATGTAGAGTGCTAATACTATACCATATTGAAATAATCTGTCAAACCTGATAAGATAGTAATCTAATTATACCATAACAAAGCCAAAAATGGAGATTTTAGGTGTCCGAATTGATGAATCTACATCGGAGACCGCTCTTGCTAGAGTGGCTGATTTTTTTTCGAATAAATCTTTACACACTGTATTTACCCCAAATCCTGAAATGTTAGTTGATGCTTCGAATGATAGATATTTTCGCGATGTTTTGAATTCCGGAACTCTGAATATATGTGACGGTAAGGGTCGAGAGATTGTTTCAAAATGTGAGCTAAAGAGGATTCCAGGGACAGATTTTATGCTGGAAATTTGTCGTCTTGCTGAAAAAATGGGTAAAAGTATTTTTTTGTTGGGATCTGGTAGCAAAAAAAATATTGATGAGGCTGGGATTAATTTGAAGAAAGAATTTCCAAATTTACGTATTTCTGGAGTTCATCCGGGAATTGATATAAAGCTAGAAGGGGAGAGGATAGTTTACAATTCAGAAGATAATGATTTTTTGCTTGATTCTATTATAGAAGCATCACCAGATGTGCTCTTCGTTGGTTTTGGACACGGAAAACAGGAAAAGTGGATATATGAAAATCAAAAGCATTTACCAAGCGTCCGTTTGGCAATGGGGGTTGGTGGCGCATTTGATTTTCTTTCAGGCAAAATCCGCCGAGCCCCTCGACTTTTTCGTTATTTTGGGCTAGAATGGCTTTGGCGTCTATTAGTCCAACCATGGCGTATTGGCCGTATTTGGAAAGCTACAGTAAAATTTTTATATCTCTACATTTTTCAGAAATTAGTATGATTAAAACACGCTTCGCTCCTAGCCCAACTGGTTTTTTGCATGTTGGCGGTCTCCGTACAGCCTTGTTCAGCTACCTCTACGCAAAAAAGAATTTGGGTACATTTATTGTTCGAATAGAAGATACTGACCAAGAACGTTTTGTTGAAGGGGGTATTGAAAATATTTTGCGATCACTCAAGTGGGGGAATGTGGCACAATCAGAAGGTGTTTGTATTGATAAAGATGGTAAGGTTATTCAGAAAGGTGATAATGGTCCTTACATTCAATCGGAGAGATTGGATGTATATAAAAAGTACATTGAACAACTTATTGGTTCAGGCAGCGCTTATTACTGTTTCTGCTCCAAAGAGCGTTTGGATGAACTTCGTGTTATTCAGGAAGCAAATAAACAGGCTACTGGTTACGATGGGCACTGTCGAACTTTGGACAAAGAAACTGTTGAGCAAAAATTAGCCGCCAAGGAATCCTATGTGATTCGGATGAAAACACCACGCGAAGGCAACACAAGTTTTGTTGACATGGTGAGAGGTAAAGTTGAATTTGAGAATAAATTAATTGATGATCAGGTTTTAATGAAATCTGATGGTTTTCCAACTTATCATTTTGCGGTCGTTATTGATGATCATTTCATGGAAATTACTCATGTTATCCGTGGTGAAGAGTGGCTTCCGTCCACTCCAAAACACGTTTTGCTTTATCAGATGTTTGGCTGGAATGCTCCGGTATTTGCTCATTTGGCGCTTTTGGTAAACGAACAAAAACAAAAACTTTCCAAGCGTCAAGGTGATGTTTCAGTTGAGGATTTCAAAGCAAAAGGCTACTTGCCGGAAGCGATGATAAATTTTATTGCCATGCTCGGCTGGAATCCGGGCGATGAAAGAGAGTTGTTTTCTTTATCAGAACTCGAAAAAGAGTTTGATTTTGATCGTGTCAGTAAGGCGGCGGCGGTCTTTAATCGTGAGAAGTTAAATTGGTACAATCAGCAATATATTAGAAAAATGGAGCCTGGGGAATTGGTTAATACCTGTTTACCTTATTTGATAAATGCTGGTCTAATAAAAGAAAATGAGGATCAGGTTCAGTGGCTCGAAAAGGCAATTTTGCTTGTCCGTGATCGAATGGTGGTTTTGTCTGAAGCCCCAACAATGCTTGGTTTTTTGTTTGCTGAGGAGCTAGAGTATGAAGCTAATCTATTGGTCTGGAAAAAAAGCACCAAGGAGCAATCACGAGAAAATTTGCTACGTGTAGCAGAATTTTTGGACTCTATATCTACAAATGATTTTACAAAAGAAATTTTGGAACAAAAGATAGGGGAGTGGATTAAGGAAAATAGCCTGGGTGTTGGTGATGTCCTCTGGCCAATGCGAGTTGCGCTGTCCGGAGAAAAAAATTCCCCTGGCCCATACGAGATTGCTCCTGTCTTGGGGAAGCAAAAAACTCTTCTAAGATTGCACAGTGCGGTTGAACGCCTCTCATAATGAAATAAAACTTGTGCTATAATGTTACCATGCGTTTTCGAATGCTTTTGATAACA
The DNA here is from genome assembly GCA_964628715.1 of uncultured Gammaproteobacteria bacterium. GTDB lineage: Bacteria > Patescibacteriota > Patescibacteriia > Magasanikbacterales > UBA922 > JAHFIC01. The sequence continues at coordinate 6,589 of CAZVNO010000005.1, forward strand.
TTTTTTGTCTCCACGGTACTTATAGTGCCTATTTTTGCTTTGGCGCAAACATCAAATGTCGTAACGTCCACTGGTAATCCAGCTATTGATGCTCTAAATAAGAAGATCGCTGAAAAAAGAGCTGCTGTAAAGGAACTCGAGGATAGCATGGAAAAAACCAAAAAAATTATTGAAGAAAAACAGCTGCAATCCACAACTTTAAAAAATCAAGTTTCGTTACTTGATAATCATATTACTCAGTTGCAATTGACAATAAATATTACTAAAACAAAGTTGGATACAATAACTTTACAAATTCAAGAATTGCAGATCGAAATTACTGAAAAAGAAACGGCAATTGATAAACAGAAAAAAATTATTGCCAGTCTTTTGCGGCAATTGCAGTATCAGGATAGGAAAACTTCACTTGAGGTTTTGGCTAGCTATAAGTCTTTTTCTGAGTTTTATAGTAATGTACATTATTTACAGACAATTCAATCCCAGATTGAGCAAGGCCTAAGATCTTTGCGTGAATCAAAACAAATATTGGATGCAAAGAAAAAAATGACACTAGATGAGCAGCAATCATATACAAATTTGAAGCTTGATTTGGAAAATCAAAAAAAAGATTTGGACGATCAGGTATTCTCAAAACAAAATTTGCTTTCGCAAACTCGTTCATCTGAATTAACTTATCGATCCCTTTTGTCAAATTTAAAATCTCAATATCAAAAAATTGAAAATGAAATTTCTTCAATTGAACAAGATGTTCGTAAAAAATTGGAAGAAGAAAATAAAATTAAAGAAAGAATAAGCAGTGGGGAAGCCGGATCACTTTTTTCCTGGCCAGTACCAAGTCGTTCGGTAAGTGCCTATTTCCATGACCCGTCCTATCCTTTTAGGAATGTTTTTGAGCATAATGCTATTGATATTCGAGCTAGCCAAGGCACACCAATTAGAGCTGCCGCGTCTGGATACGTTGCTCAGGCCAAATTTTGCACAAAGTCATCTTGTTATAGTTATGTGCTTATAATCCACGACGGCGGCCTAGCGACTGTTTATGGTCATATGAGCCAAATAGTCACATCTATTGATAAATTTGTGGTCAAGGGCGATATTATCGGCTATTCAGGTGGGACTCCAGGCACTATTGGGGCCGGTCCGTTTGTTACTGGTCCTCATTTGCATTTTGAGGTTAGAAAAGATGGTATACCGGTCAACCCATTGGCTTATTTGGCTTCAAGTTAGTCACAAGTGCAAAAAAAGTGTATTGACAGTGTTTTGCCACTTGGTATACTTATTTTCATAATATAAATTATTCATTATTATTTTTAGCGCAAAAGGCCTATGGAGTGCCCATCATGTCAAATGGAAATGGACAACAGTGAAATGTGTCCTCAGTGCAAAAATTGTCAAAATTGCTGCACCTGCGATTCAATGGAAGAAAATGGCGGTGATATGGATGAAGGCGACGATGAATAGACACAAAACCCCTCTGATATCGGAGGGGTTTTGTTATGGTGTATGTCCAGTACTATGTATATAAAGTGTCGTATAAGATATATTGTGCGACACTATATATACAGATTGGCTTCAGACAACTACTGCAAATAAACCACCTTCCCCACTCTCAATCCACCCAAAATTATTGCCAGAAGATATGCGCTTTGAAACGAAGATCAACGTATTTTAAATTTGGTCTTGGAAAATTTTTATCGCGCAAAATAATATTTAAATTGTTAATTTGCTCAGCAGTGCTTTTGGAAAAATCTGCTTTTATTTGCCAACCCTCCCCTGTCATAATACTGGCCTCTTTTAGGCTATTGGTTAGGGTTATGTATGAAACTGGTATCTCAAGATTTTTTGTTAAAGTTTTGTGCCAATCAGTGATGGTCAAAATTGTATCTACAGGCAATACTTCGGCATTGGCGTGAAGAGGTCTTGGCGCGGGTACAAAAACTAGCGGGTATTCAGGATAGAGTTTTTTTAGGTCATCTGCTGCTGGGATGTGATTCTCTGCAATCGTATAAATAGTTGTTGTCACTGATTAGGTTGTTGATGTTATAAGTGAAAGTGGATCCACATTTGACCATTCATTGGACGCTACGGACCGTATTAGGTCTACCACCTCTCCTTGTCCGCCTACCGTAGCGTATGCATATCCATTGTCATACAATATTACTGGCGGTTTTTCTACCACATTTATCTCCAACCTATTTGGAAATATTTTTTTTGTCGTGATACTTTCAATTGGAAAGCGAAGCTTTAAGATTTCACACATTTCGTTTGTATCAATTAGTATGTAATTGCTTCTTGGTAAAAAATAAAAAATTGGATTTCCAATAATTCCGCTTACGGCATTTTTAAACTTTGTTGATGATATTTGTTTTAAACCCGACACGTGCACTTGTTCAATTGATATTTTAAATATAGGGTGAACTAACAAAATAGTCAGCATGCCAATAAAAGAAACAATCCCTATAATAATCTGGAATGTTCTTTTTTTGGTTTCTTTTGGTGGTCTTTGATGGTTTAAGTATGGGTTTAAATCTGTTTTTTCCCATGAAAAATCAACCCGAGAAGAACTTCTGGCTATACGTCTTTTGTTTTTTTTAGTCCAAAAATTCCGGACAGGCATAGATTTTTTGACTAAAATCCTCTTTTAATTCTTCGAATTGATTCTATAATCCAGTTTTTCCAATACATGACTGAAAGTGGAATATCTTGACAATGGATAAGATCGCGTTGTTTTCCGCCAAAACCTTTTTTGAAATGAGTAATTCCAAAAAAAGGATGTGCTTTTGTGGAATTTTCTGGAGCTATCCCCCAAAAGTTATAGAGTGTGCAGCCTCTTTTTTTTGCTTCACGAATAGCTTCCCATTGCAATAAGTAAGAGGTTGGCGCGTGTTTATCTCTTCCAATCGAAGCGCCGTGTCGGTAACAGGCCATTGTGCCGTAAAACATTATAACCGCCGAGGCGTCAAGCGTACCGTCATTCAGATAGGCATTGAGTATAATAGCTTCATTGTGGGGTGCAAAAGAACCAAATTCAGCCTCAACATATTTTCGTGAAAATCTGTGGAACTTATGCCGCTTGGTGGTTTCATCAAGTAAAATGTTAAATTTTTCTATATCTTTTTGATTATTTGTTTGTTCAATTTTAACACCTTCTTTTTGACAGCGTCTAATTAGGTTGCGATGATTTTTGTTCATTTCAGCTAGAAGTTCTTCTTCGTTTTTTTCAATATTTAAAAGCCAAGTTGTTTCTGCAAGCACATGCATTGGCGCTGCCCTAAAACCATTTCTTTTAAATAAATCGTTATTTTCTTTTTTTATGCTAAAAAATGGACTAACACGAATAAAGTTATATTTTTGGTCACGGCCAAATTTTTTCAAAAAATTTACCCATACACTCATTGCCTCTTCTCTGATTTCATTTGCAAACAGTGGGCCATAAGGCACATACAAGAACGAACCTCGTTTGGCGTGAGTGCTTACTACCAAACCGCCACCGACTAACTTATCCTCATCGTACACACCTATTATCCAAAATTTTTCATTAATTTTTTGGTAAAATTCTCCGTAATGAACAGATTGAACAAAAAGTGTATACGGCTGGGATTTAACAAATTTTTCCCAATCAGAGTGATTGATAACCTGCTTAGCAACAAGCATATCTAAAATTTTATTCCTCTTTGTAAGAGTTTATAACGTCAATTATCCTTCTTTGTTCTTTTTGTCCAATAATAATATCGGTAGGTAAGTTTACAATGTGTTTTGAGAAATATTCGGCGTTTGGGCACGAACCTGGTAAATAATCAATTCTTGCTGTTACACCCCTGTATGGGC
>CAZVNO010000005.1:10426-15230 GCA_964628715.1 uncultured Gammaproteobacteria bacterium
TAATTCCATTATTTTTTGCATGCTGGTACAGCTTATATGGATTTTTTGTCAGAATCGGATATCTTAGATAGACTCCGCCGGATTTTTTTTCAAATGTTAATTCCCTACAAGGCAAAACCACTTGTGGATTTTTTATTTCATCTTCGTATTTTTTTGCCACTAGTTTCCGGTGAGCAATGATTGTGCTTAGCCTGTTCAATTGTAAAAGCAGTATTTGAGCGAGTGCTTCCGGAAGTTTGGATGGGTAATCCCCCATTGGTTCTCCTTTTTTTTCCTCATTGTAAATAATTCTATTAGTTAGATTAATTTTTTTTGCTGTCCACAGCAGAATTTTGCCAAGTAAGATATGGTAAAATTTTTTTCCAAGAAAAAAAATTGGATAGTGCATCAGATGTTGAAATATTTTTTGTGTACTTGTGTCTGGAAGATCATTTTGTATGTCAGTAATTTTTTTTGCAAAAGAATCATTGTTTGTTACAATTGCTCCTCCGCGCACGCATGAAATTATTTTGTCGCTACCAAAACTCAATATACCAATATCACCAAATGTGCCAATTTTCTTTTCTCTCAATACCGCGCCAAGAGAGTGTGCGCAATCTTCAATTACTGGAAGTGAACGCGTCTTTGCAAATGAAGTTAATTTTTCAATTTCCGCCGGAATACCAAAAGTATGCTGAATAATAATAGCTTTTGTTTTAGGTGTAATCTTTCTTTTGAGATCCAATATATCCATATTGGTATCACGGCAAATATCAACAAAAATTGGGTTTGCGCCCAACTTAGTTATGGCATTAATTACCACCAAACAAGTAAACGCCTGAACTATTACATCATCCCCTTTCCCCACACCAATCACTTGAAGTGAGATCAGTAAGGCACTTCTACCACTATCAACCACGTTTACGTTTTTTGCAGAAAAGTACTCTTGTAAAAATTTTTCGGCTTCGCGCGCCCCGTTTCCATGTTTCCACCCTCTCCAGTTCCAAGGAAGAAAAATAAATTTTAAAGCAACTCTCAGATCATTGAAAGAAAGATTTGGTGCGTAGCCTGTAAATATAGTCTTCTCCATGTCAGTTTATTTAATTGAAAACAATTCTTTTCTTACTAGTTCCGGAATTCTATTTTCAAGAAGGATAACCGATTTACTTTCTTTTATAGATTTGAAATATTCCAGTAAACTTTCCGGAGTATCTTTCAGATAAACAGAAACTCGATATTTTTCCACCAATCCTCGACGAAGTGGTGCCTCAAAATCTTTGTTTGTGATTACTAGCTCATCGGCTGTAAAAGAGATTTCTTCGCTAACGCATTCATGCAGTTCGTCACTTTTTTCTCCAAGTTCGTACATACCTCTGGTCACTACAATGCGACGCATGTCAGAAGGAAAACTCGCCATATAGTATAGAGCTGACCTAAATCCAGTTGGGTTTGAGTTGTAGGTATCATCAATCAGCGTCGTATTGCCATAGCTAATTGTCTGTAGCGAAGCTGAAGTGCGGTGAAGATTTTTTACTTCCTTTTTAATTTCTTCATTTGTCATGCCAAGGTGGTGAGCCGCCAGCAAGCACGGTGCCAGGTTAAAGCAGTTATGAACACCGTTGATTGGCGCTTCAAGTTGTATGTTGGTTGAGGTATCAGCGAATTTGAGTGTACACTTTATCCCCTCTTTTGTTTGTTCTTCGTTTTCGATTAGGAGTGTGGGGTTATTAGTTTGCTCTGTGCCAAATGTTTTTACTTTTGACTGCAGGGTATTGATAAGTTCCATGCAATATTGGTTATCTGCGTTTGTTATTGCTAGACCAGTCTGCGGCAATGAGCGCAAAAGTTCATATTTTGCTTGTTGTGTTTTTTGTAAACTGCCAAAAAGAGATAAGTGTTGTTCATTGATAGCTGTTAGAATCCCAATTTTGGGATGAACAATTTCTGTAATTGCCCTTATCTCACCTTCTCTGTATGCGCCCATTTCAACTACAAAAATTTCGCAAGCATCAAGAGGAGTGTTTAAAATATATTTGGAAATCCCAATGTCAGTGTTTATGTGTTTTGGTGTTGAGAGTACTTTATATTTACTGCTTAAAATTTTGTTTAGGAATTCTTTCACAGTCGTTTTTCCATAACTTCCTGTAATCCCGATTACAATCATGTTTGGGTAGCTTCGCATTTTTTTCTTTGCAACATCAATTATTATTTTTTTTATTATCAGGGTTGGTTTAGTGAAAAGTATGATTGTCAGGCTGATTATAAAAAATCGTATTATAAGAAACAAGAAGAATATAGTCCAATCTCGAGAAAAAATTGCCACTATCCCTTCAAAAAAAATACATATAAAAATAATTAATAAAGCCTTTGTCGTCGTTACCGGGCGATGAAATCGATGTTGTAAAAAAAGAGTTAACATTCTAATAATGTCCAAAACTGCGAATGTTAAAATAATGTTTTTGACTATGTGACCATCATTGATTGGCCAGAAAAACATTATTAAGGCTGCTACTGGCCGAAGTAAAACATTATAGTTTAGCCAATATCTTTTTCCTTCTCGTGTTTTGAAAAAGTCACGCATTCGGTCTATTCTGTATTCTTTGAGTTGCCAGATATAACAAAATTCGCTGTAATCAATGATAGCGCTGATCAGCCAAAATAAACCAATAATAAGATCGAACATTGATGTCATATATTATTTTTCACATGTTCAATAATAAATTTTAGTAGTGTCTTAGGTTCTCGTAAATGGACTCCGTGGCCAATACGAGGAATAACATAAAGTTTTGAGTTTGGAATCAACCTGGCAATTTCTTTTCCATAGCGAAGCGGTACGTAGGTATCTCTTTCACCCCAAACGACAACAGTCGGTAATTTTATGCTTGACAAAGATTTTGATAGGTCAGTTCTGATAATTTTTTTAAATATTTCTTTTTTAACATCAGCCGCCTCTTCATAATCATATGAACCGACAATTCTGTAGAGCATGTGTTTTGCCCACAAACTTCTTTTTTCCACAAAAGGAATACTAAAAAATAGTTTACCAATTTTTGCAATTATTCCAAAAAATAATCTGCGAATTGGCCTCCATGGTCGAATTGCCGCCGCGCAAACAAGAATAAGATCCGAAATAAGATCAGGTCTGTTTATAGCTACTTTTGCCGCTACTTGGCCACCGAATGAATGGCCAAGTAAAATAATTGGCCTGCCTATGACTACTATCTTTCTTTCGACAAATTCAGCGTATTCATCAATTCCCCAGGCAAAAGTTGGGCAAGGTTCAGTGCCAAAACAAGGAAGGTCAATACAAACGACATCAAACTCGTTTTTTGCAATTTCAATAAAATTAGACCATGTTTCATGGCTACCGCCCCAACCTGGAAGAATAACAAGAATTGACTTTGTTTGCATGGGTAGTACTAGTTAAGAGTTTTTTGATTATTCATGTAGGGCCTGAGGACTTCTGGGATAAGAATGCTTCCATCAGCTTGCTGGTTATTTTCAATAATAGCGATTGGAAAACGGCTAAGCACAACCGCTGTTCCGTTTAATGTATGCGCAAAATCAGTTTCATTATCCGGTTTTCGGTATTTAATATTAAGTCTTCTGGCTTGATAGTCTGTGCAATTACTGGTACTTGTAACCTCACCGTAATCACCCTGCTTTTCCTCATCCCCTTTCATCGTCATCCATGCCTCAACGTCATATTTTCTGTATGCTGGTCCGCCCAAATCGCCTGTCGGTATATCAATAACACGGTATGGGAAACCCAAACCATCACAAATTTCTTTTTCAATTTCAAGGAGCTCGTTGTGCAAAATTTCGCTATCTTCAGGTTTGCAAAATACAAACAACTCTAATTTTGTGAATTGATGAACTCGGTAAAGTCCTTTGCTTGTGCGCCCATAAGCGCCGGCCTCTGTGCGGAAACAGTGTGACACTGCCGCATATTTTTTTGGTCCATTTGAAAGATCCAAAATTTCATCTGCGTGATAACCCAAGACTGTTATTTCGGCGGTTCCAATCAAACTGATATCACTGTCTTCGATATTGTAAATTTGTTTTTCGACACCGCGAGGATTGAAACCAGCACCTTTTAAGATTTCATGCTTTGCGACATCAGGCGTTTCCATGAGTTTAAACCCATGTTTTTCAATAATATCCATGCCATATGCCAAGAGAGCTTGATTCAATCTAACCATTTTTCCTTTTGTGTAATAAAATTTTGCCCCACTTACTTTTGTGGCTCGTTCAAAATCAATCAGATCGTTTTCCAGCATGAGAGTTTCGTGGTCTTTTGGTGAAAATGTAAATGACTTTGGTTCTTGGTTTTTGTAGACAACAACATAATCTTCTTCTCCGCCAATTGGAGATTTGGGATGAGTAAGATTTGGAACCTGAAGCATTAGATTTTGAAAGTCTGCATAGATTGTTTCATAACTAGACTCAAGTTCTTTTATTTTTTCACCCACGATTTTCATCTCAGAAATAATTTCCGGAGTTGGTTTTACTTTTGATTTTGCTTTTCTCTCTGCCCTTAATCCATTTAACTCTTGTTCAAGAGACTTTCGTTTATCGTCGATTGATAATAGAGCGTCAATATCAACATTCATGCGTCTATTAACACAATTTGCTTTTACCTGCTCTTTATTTTCACGGATATACTTTATGTCTATCATACAGCTTTAATTGTCTATAAAGAATTTTTTTTAATAATTTGTTTAAGTTCAGAAAATATGTTTTTGTACATTACGGCATTATTGCCTATTAAATCAACTTTCAACACATCTTCGAGATCAAACCATTTGATTTCTAGAACTTCCGC
>CAZVNO010000006.1:0-14863 GCA_964628715.1 uncultured Gammaproteobacteria bacterium
CAACTGATAATCTGTAACAGATTATGCTACACTCGAAATTGAGCAAATTAATGTCGAAATTATCTGAGATAACATCCCGCTAGGCGGGATGTTTTTTTGTAAACTTAGCTAAGTTTACAATCCGCCGGCTTGCGGTGTGAACCCCCGAATGGTTTGTTGAAATAAAGTGAGGCGGGTAGAGTATATTACATATGAAATTTATCGAAGCAAAATTAGTCCTCAAAAATGGTGCTATATTCCCCGGTTTCTCACCAACATACCAAAAAAATTTTTACCCCGGTGAAGTTGTATTCAATACCGGCATGACAGGCTACGAGGAATCTCTCACTGATCCTTCATACACAGGTCAAATCCTGACATTCACATATCCACTCATTGGAAACTATGGCATCCCACCTCGTTCACACTGGGAGTCAAAAAAAATTCATGTTCGGGGAGTGGTTGTTAGTAGTGTTTGCGAAAATTGGAGCCACAACAAAAGCACGCGATCACTCTTGGATTGGCTAGAGGCAGAACAGGTGCCAATTATTATGGGGGTGGATACTAGAGCATTAACGAAAGTGCTGCGGGAATCAGGTGTTATGCTCGGAGCAATTAGCAATGAACAATTAGCAATGAACAAAGAACAATTTATTGATCCGAACAAAGAAAATTTAGTGGCTCAAGTTTCATGTGCCAAAAAAACCATCTATGGTAAAGGCGACAAACGCATTATTATGGTAGATTGTGGCATGAAAGAAAATATTGTGCGCTGTCTAGCGGAATATCCAGCAACACTCATCCGCGTACCCTACAACTACGACTATACAAACGAAAAATATGATGGGGTTTTCTTGTCCAATGGACCGGGCGATCCAAGCGTCTGCACCGAAACGATTGCGATTCTAAAAAAAGCTATGACGCAAAAAAAACCAATCTTTGGAATTTGTCTGGGCTCACAACTTATGGCACTAGCCGCCGGGGCAAAAACATACAAACTCCCCTATGGTCATCGCAGCCAAAATCAGCCGTGTCTAAACACCGCAACCAATAGCTGTGTCCTCACAAGCCAGAACCACGGCTTTGCGGTTGATGAAAACACTTTACCAAAAGGCTGGTATGTCAATTTCCGCAATCTAAATGATGGAACGGTCGAGGGTATAGCCCACAAAACCCTCCCATTCTTTTCAGTGCAGTTCCATCCAGAAGCAAGCCCTGGACCGACGGATACGAAATCACTGTTTGAACAGTTCTATAAACTTCTCTAAAAAATATTGATACTAGACATATGTTAAAAATCATAAATCCGAAATCATAACTCATAAATCAATCAGTGATTTATGATTTAGGAATTATGATTTATGATTGAAACGATAGTATGCAAAAAAGAGCTAAAAAGAATATAAATTTCCCTAAAAAAGTCTTAATTTTAGGCTCAGGTGGCCTTCGTATCGGTCAAGCCGGTGAATTTGATTATTCTGGAAGCCAGGCAATCAAGGCGCTCAAGGCCGAAGGAATAAAAACCGTGCTCATTAACCCAAACATTGCTACCATCCAAACCGATGCGACAATGGCCGATGAATTGTACCTCGAACCGCTCAATGTGGAATCAGTCACAAAAATTATTGCCAAAGAAAAACCAGATGCCATTCTCCTCGGGTTTGGCGGACAAACCGCACTCAATCTTGGTCTGGCTCTTGATGAACTTGGAGTACTCAAAAAACATCACGTTCGTGTCCTTGGCACATCAGTTGCAACCATCAAAATCACCGAGGACCGAGACTTGTTCAAACAAGCATTGGATAGTATTGGTGTCCACACGGCAAAAAGTTTTGCCGTGAAGTCAGTCGAAGACGCACTCATTGCCGCCAAAAAAATCAACTACCCGATCATGATGCGTTCCGGTTATTCACTCGGTGGTTTGGGGTCTGGGAAAATTGCTGACGCCAAAGAACTCAAAGAACGTGCTACCGAAGCACTTCACAATGCTCCGCAAATTCTCATCGAGGAATACCTTGGCGGATGGAAAGAAATCGAATACGAAATTGTCCGTGACAGCGCAGACAATGTCGTTACTGTCTGTAACATGGAAAACTTTGACCCCATGGGTATACACACTGGCGAAAGCATTGTTGTCGCGCCATCACAAACACTGACAAACGAAGAGTACCATATGCTTCGTGAGGTTGCGATCAAGGTTGCGAGACATCTCAAAATCATTGGTGAATGTAATATTCAGTATGCCTTGAATCCAAAGACTGGTGATTATCGCGTCATCGAAGTCAATGCTCGTCTATCGCGCTCCAGCGCTCTGGCCTCAAAAGCCACTGGCTATCCGCTGGCATTTGTTGCCGCCAAACTTGCGCTCGGATATCGAATGGATCAAATAACCAATAGCGTGACTAAAAAAACCTGCGCTTTTTTTGAACCAGCCCTTGATTACTTGGTCGTAAAAATCCCACGCTGGGATATGACAAAATTCTCTTCGGCTGATCGAAGAATTGGTACAGAAATGAAAAGTGTTGGTGAGGTTATGGGTATCGGGCGATCATTCCCTGAAGCCTTGCAAAAAGCCGTCCGGATGTTGAATATCGGCGCATCAGGTTTGTCTGATTACCCGATAGAAATACCAGATATTAAAAAGGAAATTACCGTAGCTACTGACCGAAGATTGTTTGCTATCTATGAGTACCTCCGGAACAATCATAGTGTCAAAGAAGTACACGAACAAACGAATATTGATCCATGGTTTTTGTCGCACATAAAAACAATCGCCAATTACGAAAAAAAGATTCAGGGTGGGCTGAATAAAGAAATCATCCGCGAAGCAAAACAGCTCGGTTTTTCTGATAAAACGATTGGAAAAATTACCCAAAAAAAAGAATCTGCCGTGAGATCACTCCGACAAAAATATAATATACTCCCGTTCGTAAAACAAATTGATACTCTTGCTGGTGAGTTCCCAGCTGAGACCAATTATCTCTACCTCACTTACCATGGCAATGCCAATGACACGAGTACAAAGAAAAAATCTCCTGTAATTATCCTTGGTTCTGGTCCTTATTGTATTGGATCATCAGTCGAATTTGATTGGTGCGCAGTAAATACTGCCCGGACGCTTCGAACACTAAACATTCCAACTGTAATTATTAATTCAAACCCAGAAACAGTTTCAACTGACTACGATGAATCCGATTATTTATTCTTTGAAGAACTAACACTCGAGAGAATCCAGGACATTGCCGATATAGTAGGGCCACGAGGCATTATTGTTTCTGTTGGCGGGCAAATCCCAAATAATTTAGCCCTCCCGCTCAAAAAATCTGGGTATCCAATTCTTGGCACTGACCCGGATGACATTGATCGTGCTGAAAATCGTCATGTTTTTTCTAAGCTTCTAGAAAAACTAAATATTGACCAGCCAGCCTGGCAAGAAGTAACAACTCTTGAACGGGCGAAAGCTTTTGCTGATTCAGTCGGATACCCTGTACTTGTCCGACCATCATATGTGTTGTCTGGGGCTGCCATGCGAGTCGTGCACTCAAAAGACGAACTCACAAATTATATTCATGTAGCAACAAAACTTTCTCCTGATCATCCAGTAGTCTTGTCACAATTTATTACTGAAGCCAAAGAGCTAGAAATTGATGGTGTGGCCAACAATGGTACTATTATTATCGAGGCAATGAGCGAGCATATTGAACACGCCGGAGTTCATTCTGGCGATGCCACGATTGTATTGCCGCCCCAACGACTCTATCTAGAAACTATCAGACGCACAAAACAAATTGCGCGAAAAATTGTTGAGTCACTACGTATCACCGGACCGTTCAATATTCAATTCTTGGCAAAGAATAATGCCATCCAAGTGATTGAATGCAATCTTCGCGCATCACGCTCATTCCCATTTGTTTCCAAGGTAACCAACCACAATTTTATCTCCATTGCCACTGAACTAATAATCGGGAATGCGCCAAAAAAAGAAGTCTACAAAACACTAGAGCTCCCGATTGTCGGCGTCAAAATACCGCAATTTTCCTACCAGCGTCTCAAAGGTACAGACCCAGTTGCTGCGGTTGAAATGGCGTCAACTGGCGAAGTGGCAGTGATTGGCCGAAATATTCGCGAAGCATTTTGGCTCGCTTGGCGCGCGACCGAACAGTCAGTGAATGGCAAACGAATTCTTATCTCAATCGGAAGTAATGAAAAAAAAGAAAAATTCATTCCACTCGTTCACACACTTGAAACCAAAGGTTGGGAAATCTTTGCGACCGAAGGCACTCATGCGGAATTTGCCGAACATGGTATTGGCTCAACCTGCATATTCAAATCCAGTGAGCTATCAGAACCAAATGTAGCAACACTAATTACCAGTAAAAACATAGACCTAATAATCAATATTCCAAATAGTCACAAAAGATCCACTATTACTGACGGCTTTACCCTGCGTCGTTTGGCTATTGATCACCGTATTCCACTTGTCACCAATAGCCAAGACGCCGAGCTTATATTGACGTGCTTGACCGAGCTTGATGAATCGAGAATTCCAATGCTATCATGGAAAGAATTAATGCATTACACATATGAAAACGACCTGGAAACATCGTGACATCATATCCATCAATGAATTGAGCAAAGCCGACCAGCTTCATGTCCTCTCGGTCGCTGCTCAATTAAAAAAAACACCAAAACCATCCACCCTCCGTGGCCATGTGCTCGGCAGCTGTTTTTTTGAGCCATCGACTCGTACTAGACTGTCATTTGAAACATCAATGCAAAGACTAGGCGGCTCAGTCGTCGGATTTGCTGATCCAAACGTCACCTCAACCAAAAAAGGCGAGACACTGGCCGACACTATTCGCATCATTGGACAATATGTCGATGTTATCGTCATTCGCCACCCACTCGAAGGCGCGGCACGACGCGCGGCTGACGCCACCGATGTACCGGTTATAAATGCTGGCGACGGCGCCAACCAGCACCCAACTCAAACCTTAATTGACTTATTCACTATCCGTGAAACGCAAAAAAAAATCGATGGACTAAACATTGCCATGGTCGGTGATCTCAAATACGGTCGTACCGTACACTCACTCTCCCAAGCGCTCAAAAATTTTTCACCACGGCTCTACTTTGTTTCTCCACAATCTCTTGCCATGCCAGAATCAGTCTGCGATGAACTGAAACGTTCCGGCATAAAATTTTCTTTCCATGAACAGCTTGATGAAGTTCTCCCAAAACTTGATATTTTATACATGACACGCATCCAGGAAGAACGTTTCCCAGACAAACTCGAATACGCTCGACTCAAAAATAGTTATATTTTAACCCCAAGAACATTTGCCAATGCCAAGAAAAATCTTCGAGTCCTCCACCCCCTCCCGCGAGTTGGCGAGCTTGACCCGGCAATTGATTCAATGCCATTCGCCAGTTATTTTGAACAAGCAAAAAATGGATTGTATGTTCGACAAGCACTGCTCGGACTAGTCCTTGGTAAAATTTGATTTATTTGATTATAGTTCAGAACCAATAGCCAATAGTTATTGGCTATGAACTATTGGCCATGAACTTTATAACCGCTATGAATACAACAAACAAATCAACCCTATCAGTCGCAGCAATAAAAAACGGCACTGTTATTGACCACATCACTGCTGGCCAAGGACTATCAATCGTCAACCTTCTTAGGCTATCCCATAACCACCAACAAGTGACGATTGGACTCAACCTGCCAAGCAAAAACATGGGGTACAAAGATTTGGTAAAAGTCGAGGGACAAGAACTCACAAAAAACGATGTGGACCGTGTCGCGATTCTCGCCCCAACCGCGACGATCAATATTATCAAAGGATATGATGTCACAAAAAAATTTAAAGTAACTGTTCCTGAAAAAATTAAAGGATTATTTACTTGCCCAAATCCAGTTTGTATCACCAATCATGAAGCCATGACAACCTTATTTACTACAATACAAAATAAAAAAGATTTGCAGCTCCGCTGTGAATTTTGTGAAAAAATATTTTCTCGCGCAGAACTAGTGAACAGCAACCACACCGTATGAGTAAAACCCTCGTTACGATTCCAGCACTCATTGATCCTCATGTTCATTTTCGTACTCCAGGCGCAGAACACAAAGAAAATTGGCGAACTGGTGCCGCGGCCGCGATTGCCGGTGGCGTCACGACTGTTTTTGACATGCCAAATAATACACCAGCATGTACAACCTTGGAGCGTCTCCAGGAAAAAAAGCAGCTTATAGACGAACAATTAACGTCGGTTCAAATTCCACTCCGATACCACTTGTACCTTGGCGCGAGTGAAAACACAATTCCTGAAATTATTCGAGCAGCTGGCGCATATATCGGAATCAAAGTTTTTCTCGGACAAAGTACTGGGGATCTTCTCATGACAAACGATGATGCGTTTGCTTCGGTCTGCCAAGCAGCCGCAACAATCGGTGCGGTTGTGGCCGTACACGCCGAAGACGAAGCGACGATGCAAATTGAAAAACAAAAATATACCAAAGAAGCCCTACAGGATGTGCGTATACATTCAATCGTCCGGTCACGCCAAGCTGCAATCACCGCCCTCCAAAAAGCAATCACCATGGCCAAAAAATATGGTACAAAAATGTACATTCTCCATGCCTCTACCAAAGAAGAGGTGGAGCTCATTCGCAAAGCAAAAAAAGATGGTCTAAATATTGCTCTTGAGACCACACCCCACCACTTATTCCTCTCTGAGAGCGTTTATAGAACGCTAGGAACACGCGCACAGATGAATCCGCCACTTCGTACAGCCGAAGACCAAAAAGCTTTGTGGGAAGGGATTTTGGACGGTACGATTGATATGATTGGGACTGACCACGCGCCTCATACACTGACGGAAAAGGACAAGCCCTATGGCGAAGCACCATCTGGTGTGCCGGGAATTGAAACTCTCCTCCCCTTACTCGGAACAGCCATGGCCGATGGGCGCTTGACAATGGAGCGGCTCATTGCAATCACTAGTACAAATGCCCAAAAATTTTTTGGTCTCATACCAAATGATGATGAAGTTATTGTTGATATGGGTAATATAAAAACAGTAGAGGGGAAAAATCTCAAAACAAAATGTGCTTGGTCGCCGTGGGAAGGATACAGATTGACTGGCTGGCCAGTCACAACCAAACTTCGTGGCATGAGTTATCATAACTTATAGTAACTATTGGCTATGAACTTATACACAACTTTCCTCGGCACGTCATTCAAATCCCCGATAGTACTCTCATCAGGAATTCTAGGTGTCACTGCCGCGAGCATGAACCGCGCTATCCAAAATGGTTGTGGCGGTGTAACTGTAAAATCAATCTCACTTACCCCAAGAACCGGACACCCAAACCCGACCATGATTGGTAGTGAACATTTTTTCTTGAACGCAGTGGGGTTATCAAACCCTGGCATTGACGAAGCCTTGGGTGAACTAAAACAATTCAAAACCCTAACAAATGCACCACTCATCGGGAGTATTTTTGCTGGCACAGCCGATGAATTTGCTCACATGGCCGAGCGAATCAGCAAAGCGCCCATTGATTTTCTCGAAGTTGATATCTCTTGCCCAAATGTTGGTAATGAATTTGGCGACCCATTTGCCTATTCGATTCCAGCCATTGAAGCCATTACAAAAAAGGTAAAAGCCAAAAGTCGCGTACCGATTTCCATGAAACTCTCACCAAATGCATGGAACATTGCCGAGTTGGCGAAGGCAGCCGAAGCTGCGGGAGCTGACGCCATCACAGCAGTGAATACGGTCTCTGGTATGGCGATTGATGTTCGCGCCCGCATGCCGATACTACACAATAAACAAGGCGGCATTTCTGGTCGCGCGCTCTTCCCGATTGCGCTCAACTGTGTGTACCAGATTTATAAGTCAGTAAAAATACCAATCATTGGCACTGGTGGTATCACCACTGGTGAAGACGCCCTTGCGATGATTATGGCCGGAGCAACCCTACTCGGTGTCGGCTCGGCAGTATATTACCGAGGCGAAACAGCATTCCAACAAATTGCCGATGAAATGAAAAATATTATGGATGAAGAAGGGATTAAGACGCTTGAGGAAATTCGTGGGATAGTACATAAATAAAATCCTCAAGATGACAGTAAATAATTCAGATAATAAAAAAGTATGAACAAACCCCAAATGATGAAAATAATAAATATCACAAACGAAAATTCATCAGTCAAAACGTTCTTTTTTGAACATGATCTGAAAAGCCAACCAGGCCAATTTGTCATGCTCTGGATACCGGGAGTTGACCAAAAACCATTTTCCATTGTCTATGATGACGGGAAACAATTTGGTCTCTCGATCTTTGCGGTCGGTCCTCTTTCCAAAAAACTTTTCGAGTTAAACGTCGGTGATCGAGTTGGTATTACCGGTCCATTTGGCAAGGGCTTTTCTGTGAAACCAAATACCCACTATATTATGGTCGGAGGGGGCTATGGCGCTGGACCACTCGGACTCCTGGCCGAACGATTGACAGCAACAGATTCAACAGTGGATTTCTGCGTTGGCGCCAGAACAAAAGACCTACTATTATTTGAAGAACGGATTGCCAAACTTCCCTACACTACCGTCCGAACAGCGACAAATGATGGTAGTAGTGGTCATACCGGCTTTATCACCGATATACTTGAAGAATGCCTAAACACTCCACATCACCGTCCGGTGCTTGTCGTCACCTGTGGTCCAGAACTTATGGAGAAAAAAGTCCTGGATATCTGTAACGAACACGGTGTCGATGCTGAAATAAGTATTGAGCGCTACATGAAATGCGGCTTCAATATCTGTGGCCAATGTTGTGTCGATGGCACAGGTATGGCACTCTGTAGCCAGGGCCCAGTCGTATCAAGTAAACTGGCAAATCAAATCACTGAATTTGGCAAATACCACCGCGACAAAAGTGGAAAGAAAATTAATTACTAAAAATAAATATGGACAAAAATACTTTCATCGCAAAATTATTCGATATTGGTGCGGTTAAATTTGGTGAATTCAAATTGAAAAGCGGAATCATGTCCCCTGTCTACATTGATCTTCGGCTTTTGGTATCTTATCCGGAAATCCTCCGGGGAGTAGCCGAACTACTCTGGCAAAAAATTGAACCACTCTCATTTGATGTTATTTGCGGTGTCCCATACACAGCGTTGCCGATTGCAACTGCAATTTCTCTTCTAAACAACAAACCGATGATTATGCGGCGCAAAGAAGTTAAAGATTACGGGACCAAAAAAGCTATTGAAGGTGTCTTTTCCGTTGGACAAAGCTGTCTTATTCTAGAAGATTTAGTGACAAGTGGGATGAGTGTATTTGAAACAATTGAACCACTTGAACACGAAGGCTTAAAAGTAAAAGACATTGTTGTTATCCTTGACCGCGAACAGGGTGGAAAAAAGAATATTGAAGGCCGCGGTTACAGCCTCCAAGCACTATTTACCATGACAGAATTACTCTCTGAACTTTTGGCAGCAGGTAAAATTGACAGTGAAATGCACGATAAAGTCAAACAATTTATCGCTTCAAATCAAGTCGCTGCTTAACCAAAGACTCTATGCTAACGTATATTGAACGCGTAAAATCCTCATCAAACCCAACCGCAAAAATATTATTTGAACTGATGGACAGCAAACAAACCAATCTCTGTGTAGCCGCTGACGTCACAAGCAAAGCTGAGCTCCTCCGCCTCGCTGATCTGCTCGGGCCAGAAATTTGTGTATTCAAAACTCACATTGATATTGTCGAAGATTTTGATGCTGATCTTGTTCTCAAACTTCAAACACTCGCCGAGAAACACAACTTTCTTATTTTTGAAGATCGCAAATTTGCGGACATTGGCAAAACAGTCCAACTTCAATATCAAAAAGGCATATACCACATTGCCGATTGGTCGCATATAACCAATGCCCATACAGTTGCCGGTCCAGGCAGTATTGAGGCATTAAAGGAAGTTGGCCTACCAAAAGGCCGTGGATTACTTGTCTTGGCTGAAATGTCACCCAAAGGAACTTTGGCCAAAGGAACGTACACTGAAGAAAGTATTGTCATGGCAAAAAACAATCGTGATTTTGTGATTGGTTTCATCACCACTCACCAGCTAACTGAAGAGCCTGAATTCATCCACATGACGCCTGGGGTTCAACTAAAAGAAGGAACCGACGCGTTCGGTCAGCAATTTCTCACACCAGATACCGTAATCCGCGAACGCAAATGTGATGTGATTATTGTCGGTCGTGGGATAACGAGCGCAAGTGACCCGCTCGCCGAAGCAAAAAAATACCGTGCCGCTGGCTGGCAAGCTTATAAAAATAGATTTTAAACCGCTTCATCAAGTTCTGAGTTAGACAAATTGTCACTCGCCGGATCAGATGGAAGCACTGCTCCAGACCCAGGTTCTGGTTCTGATTTTGGAAATTGAATAACATTATCGGATAATGATTCTTCTTCTATATTTTTTGCCGTTTCTTTTTGCAGAGCTTCATGCCGCAGACGAATGACATTACTGATACCACCAGGTGTTTGCTGAGTACTTTTTTCTTGTTCAGATGATGCTTTGGCACGATTTACTTGAGAAGCGCTCACATTTTTTTTCAAATCACTTTCTTGGTTTTTATTACCTCTGACAGGCAATCTCCTAGCAATTCTAGCCGCCACCTTCTTTTTGTATTCTGCTGTTTTTTTGTATTCCGGGCTCACAGCTGATTCTACATTCACTGTATTCTCATATGTTCGCACAGCCGAAAGAACATTGTTGGTAAAACGCCCAGCCTTCAAATCCCCGGCGCCGCGCAAAATCCTACCAAATACCAATTCTTTATTAGTAACACCCTGATTAGGCAATTTTGTCCCGGTTGCTACCGCAATTGCCATACGTTTTACTGTCTTTTGACCAATCGGACTATACACTTTTTTGTCCTGCGCCTGTTTGGCAGCTTCTTTTTTTACACCTTCCACAAAAGTTTTTCTGGTGATTATTCGCCCTTTATTGGTCGGCAAAATTTTTCTAGCCGCTCCAGAAACATGTAAAAATGGATTTTGTAAAGAATTTGCCATAATTATTCTGCTAAAAAATCTTTTATACGAACCGACGCCTCTTCGGGGCTTTTACACCAAGCTATCCGTTCATCTCGCTTGAACCAGGTCATCTGCCGCTTAGCATAATCACGAGTATCATGTTTCAATCGTTCAATCGCAACCTCAAGTTTCTCTGCACCTTCAGCATACTCTTTGAACTGACGGTAACCAATCCCGTTCATACCTGGAACGCCCCAACCATATTTTTTTACCAAATCCTGTACCTCAGATACAAGTCCAGCCTGAATCATTTTATCAATTCGTTCATCAATTCTACGATGCAATTCTTCCCTAGGTACGTCCACCCCAATCAAAAGTGTCTCAAACAATGGCTCGCCTTTTTTACGAAGCGAAGAAAATGTCTGACCGCTTCCGATTGTGACCTCCAGAGCTCGAATGACTCGACGCTTATTCTTCATGTCCACTATCTGTAGAGCATCAGGGTCAAGGACTGACAAACGCTCTTGAAGTTCACCTAGTGATTTGCCTTCCAACCCCTCTCGGAGACTATCATTTGGCGCTACTTTTGGGATAGTCCAATTATCAAGCAAACTAAAGATATACATGGCCGTCCCACCGACAAGAAAAGGCACGCGCCCGCGCGACACAATTTCTGGTACGAGTTTTATGACCGCCTCTCGAAATTGAGAAACTGTGTATGTCTCGTTTGGCTCGATAATATCAATTAGGTGGTGCGGAATACCATTCGTATCAAGCACTTTGGCAGTCCCAATATCCATATGACGATAAACCTGTCGTGAATCAGCTGATACTATCTCCCCACCAAAAGATTTGGCGAGTTCAATACTCATACCGGTTTTACCACAGGCAGTCGGGCCAACAATTACTACCAATTTAGGTAATGACATATTATAATTAAATACCGCTTAACCTTAACAAAAAAATTGGCTAAAATCAATGTCCTGACTGGATAATTATGCAACATAGAGCAATTTATGCTATAATTTAAAAATCTTATTAGATCCTATGCCAAGAGGTGAAAGAAGTTACCACATAGAGGAAAGCCAAACGGAAAGGATACCAGCTGTTCGTTTGGTAACTGAAATCACAGAAAAAACTGAGCCAAAACAAATTGAGTTTTTTAAAGCTCACATTCGTAATTTGGACAAACAACTAGATATTAGAAAAAAAATGATTGAAGATGCAACCAGCGAAGAGTTGGGGGCAAAAGCTAAGGAAAAATACGAAAGATATTCCAAAGAAAGAGAAGAACTATTCGCCCAACTTCCACAAATAGACCAAATCGCTTTTTTGCAAGAAGAGGAGCAGTTCGAGAATGAGAGAAATAAGATTATCCAAATTGATGATTTTAGAAAAAATGAAATTAAAACACGCGAACCAAAAAAACGTTTTGATGCAAAAATTGGGATTGAATCACCTGCCGCATTGGCAAAAGAAAAAAAGCCGATAATCATGAAAAAAGTAAGGTCACTCCCTGATTATTTTGATCTAAAGAATCTTCCGGATAATACATACTTAGAGAAAAACGAAATAAGAGAATTAAGCCCAGCAATAGACGATGACGACAATGAAGAAATTGCGGAAGCGCCGATAACCGAAGTAACAAAAATAGATGTACCATTAGTTGATCAAACAAGAATAATTAATCCAGAAAATAAGACCGGCAATTTTTCTTCACTCCCTTTTGGGGAGCAACTTAAAATGCTGCAACAAGCAATAAATGAAGGCGCTAAATTAGATGAGGTCTTTCGTTTCGTTTACTTGTTAAATCCTGAAACAGTGAGAGACAACTTGACTAAAATTGCGCCAGGTTACCGAGGTATGCTTTTTAAGCTTCTTAAAGAAGAAGCTTTTCATGAACTAGCCTCTGGACGACTAAGCAAAAAAACAGCAGAAAAAGTGACGAGACTGAGGGAAATTATTATTGACTATATACCAGGAGAGAAGGTGGAGAGAATAAACACTGGTGAATTTGAATCGCTAGACGACGAAGGTGATCAAAGTGCTCCATACGCAGATACCCACGTACCAAATAGACCAATTGAAACATACAATTACGAACTTGACAGTAGTGTAAAAGAAAAATACGCAAAAATGAGCTATGACGCTCTTGTTGTTGAAAAAAGCAACTTAACCGATGATTTGGTAATTTTAAATAAAAAAATTGAAGGAGCTAAATTCGTGTTTAATCCGATCAAAAAAACAATGCGGTCAAAAGCAACGCCTGACAAAAATTTACCGATGCTGGAAAGACAGTTACACCAAAAACAATCCAACTTAGCGGAAGTTGAAAAAAATATTAATAATAAAAAACCACAAGAATTAAAGATCACCGAAAATGACGTGGAAGCTAATTTTTTTGGACAAACAGATAAAAAAATGAGTGATAGACAAACTGAAGAAGATTTAAGCTTGTTTATTGATGGGGCAGAAAAAACAATCGCAAACCGGCCGACACAAAAAATTCAGCAAATTCCAAGTGGAAGAAACCAGGAAAACCCCAATAAGCAAAAAGGCGAAAAAACCGTAATCACAGATATAAGTAAAAATCCAAATATATTTATTGAGCTACAAAACCAATTCCAAAAAAATCAAGACAGATCAGCCCTAAGACTATTCAATGATAAAGTTATTGAAGTTGAGAAAGAAATTGAAAGAATGCAAAAACAGCTCCGGGTTTCAGGAATGGAAAAATTTAAACGTTTTTTTGGTCTAGGCTCGATCCGTCAAAACGAGATCAACGAAATCAACTACAAAATAAAGCTTCTGAATAAAATGCTGGCTGAGGCCAAAACTATCCGTAAAAATCAATTTAGAGATTAGTGTCCGATTTTACCTAGCGCGATTTTTTATCTCGGCGCTCACCCGTTCGACAAAAGAAGCTTTTGAAATTTTTTCTTGTTCTTCTTTGCCACGAACCCGGACCATCATATCTTCTCCGGCCAATTCTTTGTCCCCGACAACAATAATATAAGGAACTTTTTGTTGTGCGGCATTGCGAACTTTTTTACCAACCGTCTCATCAGCTTCGTCAACCGATACACGAATGCCTGCTTCTCGAAATTCATGCGCTAGTGCCTGAGCACCTTCGACGTGCTTTGACGAGACAGGAGCGAGCATAACCTGAGTAGGTGAAAGCCAAACTGGGAAGGCTCCGCCGAAGTGTTCAATAAGAATACCCAAAAATCTCTCGGTCGAGCCCAAAATAGCTCGATGTATTACCACCGGACGCTGCTTAGTACCATCGCTACCGGCATATTCAAGTTCAAATCTTTCTGGCAAATTCATATCAAGTTGAATTGTCGATAGCTGCCAAGAACGACCGATAACATCCTTAAAGATAAAATCCAACTTTGGTCCATAAAAGGCTGCTTCCCCTACCCCAATCTCATGTTCCCAACCACGTTTTTCAATTAGTGACTGCAGAGCAGCTTCAGTATTTGACCAAACAGCTGGGTCGCCGATATATTTTTCTTTATTAGCCGGGTCATGAGTTGAAATACGCACCCAGAAATTCTCAAAACCAAAAGTTTTATAAACTTCTGAAACCATATCCAGCATCAGATTTATTTCGCCTTCAATTTGATCTGGTCTTGCAAATACATGGCAGTCATCTTGGGTCAAAGCACGGACACGTGTTAATCCAGACAATTCACCAGATTTTTCATATCGATAATTTGTGGTTGTGCAGGTCCAACGCATCGGCAGCTCACGGTAAGAATGTGGCTCTGTCCGATAAAGCATCATGAAATGCGGACAATTCATTGGTTTGATATAGTAATCAGCCTCA
>CAZVNO010000007.1:0-12569 GCA_964628715.1 uncultured Gammaproteobacteria bacterium
CCAAAAAATTTAGATGTTCATGATAAATCGTATCAAACGTCAGACGCTCAAACATATCGACTAAATATGGCGCCTCAAATACGAATACACCGGTCGGAGAAAGCAAAGCCCTAACAGCTCGACCCAAATCTTGATAATCGTTTATATGGGCAACAACATTATTACCCATAAGAACCTGGGCCTTGCCAGCAGTCGCAACAATATTATGAGCCACGCGTTCTGAAAAAAAATCTGTAATAGTCGGAACGCCACGAGCTTCTGCGATCGGAGCGATATTTTGCGCTGGGTCAACTCCAAGAACTCGATAACCTTTTTCTTTTACATGCTGGAGTAATATCCCGTCATTACTGCCGATTTCAACCACCAAGTCTTCAGATGAATGCAAAAATCTTTCCATGACATCCTCTGCATACTTTCGGAAATGATCCGAAAGTTTCGGCATGCCAGAAGAAAAATAAATATAATCAGAAAAAAGAACTGACTTGTCAACAACATGAATCAATTGTAATAGATTACAAACATCGCAAAGATATGCTTCCAGCGGAAATTTTGCTTCCTGGTCGACAGGATCATCCAAATGGACAAAAGCGTTCGCGAGTGGTTGTTTGCCAAGATCAATCACTTTTACCAATTGCGAAGAGCGGCAAATCCGACAAACTGTATTAATAGTCATGGACATACGGCTGGTCAATAACGATGAGAAAAGTGTTCGTATGGTAACTAAAAAAAGCCTAAACGTCAAGGCTTTCCATTGGGAAAAAACTACAAAAAATAAACAAAAATCAATCTTTATTTAGCCTAAAAGAGATAAATCGGTACTTAATTATAAACACCATAATCTTTATCCCCCACTTTGCTAAATCACGAAATCGAGCAGTTAGAGTAGACTCGCCAATCCTCTCACCAAAAGTAATTGGTATTTCTATAAATGGGATACGCATACGGATAACCAGAAGCATAAGCTCGGTCGCAAAGAGCGCTCCGTTTTCTCGCCAGTATGGAGCAATTTTAGAAATAACGTCTCGATGAAAAAGCTTGTATGTGCAGCCAACGTCAGTCAATGAATTAGTCCCATATATGACCTCTATTACCTTGGCCTCAAAAACATCTGCCAATTTGCGAGATAAGCCCATCGCAGCGCCATTCAAAATACTACTCTGGTTTGTTCGTGTCCCAAATACAACTGGAAAATCTTTGGCATACACTAGAAACCTTTCCACGTCAGAACCGCGGAATGTCCCATCTGGTTCTGCCAAAATTACGTAATCTCCAGTAGCGGCCATCATACCAGTTTGATAGGTGTAACCATAACCCTGCCTAGTCTCGTAGATAAGCTTGGCTTGAGTTTTTTTAACCTCTTCATCTGTGCCCGGCTCAGCATTATTATTTACTACTATTACTTCATCAACAAAACCGGTCGCCAAAAAATCTTCAATAGCAGACCTGACAGAATTTTTTTCTCGATAAGTTGCAAAAACAACCGAAACTTTTTTATTCTGCCACATATTAAACTTTTTTAACGATTACATACGTATTACCGTACATAATTTTATTATGGAAAAAAGTATCAAGAAAATGGCCAAAACGTGAAATGAACCTTGTTACAATGGGTGTAAAACGATTTGGTGGTAAATATGGATTCCACCAGCGCAATTTTATAAAATCAAGAAGCACAAAACCAGTATACCCATAACCACCGCTATCCAAAATCTGAAATCCTTCCCCTTCAAACAAAGACTTCATACCTTCGATCGTATAACGAAAATAATCATGAGGATCAGCATGAGAGGCTTGCAAAAATGGAGCGGTAACAACCGCCACCCCACCCTCTGTCAAAATACGCTTAATTTCCAAAACTGCCAACCAAGGCTTTGGAATGTGCTCAAAAACTTGAGTGCAAAAAACGGTATCAAAAGAAGCGTCCAGAAAGCCCGTATGAAGAATATCGCCAACCACATCAATATTCTTACCAGGAAATAAATCAAATGCTGTATAAGTGCTACTTTTTTGACAAATCAATGGTTTATATTTTGCTGTTCCAGCGCCCAAATCCAAAACTCTGCCAGACACATGTTTCAAAGCATAGGTAACAAATTCACGTGTGCCTAAAAAATTTTCATTTGTCATATATTTTTTCATAAACTGAAACTGTTTTTTGGGCTGTATCTGACCAAGCAAACTTTTTAGCCTGTACCAGAGTTGCCGTTTGCAGTTGTCTGTAAATATCTTCTTGGGTCACGAGCACTTCCATCATATCAGCAATACTTTCCGGATCATTCGGATCGCAAAGTAAACCAGCATCACCGACCACCTCTTCTACGGCGGTATCTTTTGATACAACGACCGGAGCCCCGCAAGCGATAGCTTCAAGCGGCGGTAAACCAAAACCCTCAAAAAAAGAGGGGTAGACAAATAGTCTCGCACAACTATACAACTTTCGCAAGACTACGTCTTCAACCCTACCAAGCCAATGCACATACGGTTTAATACATAGATGATCGGCCAAATCCAGTAAATCCGCCGCAAAAGAATCACTGGCCGCACCACCTACAATCACGAGTGGGTATGCTGATTGGATCTCTACACCCCAACCAGCGTACGCAGTCAATAACCCACGAATATTTTTTCTTTCCTGTAATTGCCCCGCATATAACAAAAATTGATCCAGTTGAAATGTATTTTTTAAATACTCTCGATCTTCATCTCGAAAAAAAACAGAACTCGCCGCCTCTCCGATTACATGAACTTTATCCTGGTTTACCGAATACCGATCCAAAATATCTTTCTTGGTAAATTCTGAAACAGCGATTACAGAAGCCGCACCACAAATAATTTTTTCAATATTTTCTTTAAAAAAATCAACTGTCCTTGGCTTCACCCATGATGTATTCCTAAGTGGTGCCAAATCGTGGATAGTTACCACATAAGGAATACTACTTGCGATAAAGTTCATCGGATTTGTAAAGTGGAAAATATCAATCTTTGATCTTTTTGTTGATAAACGAAATAACCTATCTTGAATACACTGCAACAAAGATGGGCTAATTGGCAAACCAAAAGAAGTTAAAAACGCCGGCTTGACTAGTTCACCTCTAACCCAATCATGAAAATAACCAAAAGGAACAAACTCATGGCCAGAATCAAATGACTGGAGCGCGCTAAACAAATTCTGGCTATACCTACCGTTTCCACCTTGTGAAATTTCTGCAATTTGGTCAAAACCAATCCGCATACTATCAAAAATATATCTGGAAAAAAGTCCAACGAAGCACAACCCCTTCAATCAGAGTAAATAACAAAAATAAACTTACGATAACCGTAACTATAATTTTAATTTTTGAGCGTTGCATAACATTATGATCCTGTGTTATTCATAAAAAAGTCCTTCTCACCTTGTTTACCATAAATGTCGGACGTTGGTACACCTTCATAATAATAAGTATGGCTCGGTACCCCCAAATATGTAATCACAGAAAAAATAAAGACCGCCAAAGAGCTGACGATAAGGGCATATTTTTTTACACGCTCTGAAGCGATAAATTGGGTAATATACAAGCCGCCTAGCAAAAAAATTAATGGCAAAATTGGCACAAGATAACGAAACTTTGCAATTGGCCAAGGCGCGGAAATGCAAATATGAAAAAATAACAAAAGGAAAATTGGTATATATTTTTTTATTTTTTCAAAAGAGCCTGCAAAAGCTGATTCAATTGTAAAAAACCAAGCAAAAACATAAAGTACCGGTGCCAATACAAAAAGCTTGCGATTAATGAAATAAAGATTATGTGGGAACCAGAAAGTTACCATTGCTTCCAATAAATTAATATAAGACTGTAGAGTAATCGGGTAATGAATTATATTATTAGCATCTATGATTTCTGGCATACCCAATTTCTGCCAAAGATAGACAGTATCTATATTATAAAAAAATGAACCGAACATATTGGCGTTGCGCAAACCCCAAGGTAGGAAAAAAGCAAACATTACTAAGAAAACTGGCGCAATAAGCTGAAAAGATTTTTTAAAAGAAAATTTCACTGATAAAACAGAAGTAACCACATAAGTAAAAAACATCGCCAATGCTTGTTGGTTCAAAACCCAGCCAAGCCCTAAAACCACTCCAATTAACAGTCGGCGTCCAGGGCGTTCTAAGTCGAGAAGAAGCCAAAGAAAGGCTATATATAAGCAAGCTTCAAAAACATAAAAAGATCCATTGCCAGAATAATCTATAAGAACGTAAGAAATACTACTCAGAAAAAGAACAAATTTGGCCAACAATTCTCCGCCAAGTTTTTTTGTATAGCCGTAAAGCAAAATCAGTAAAAAAACACCACTCAAAAAAGATAAAAACTTTAGGGCGATATACCCTGGCATCCCCAACTTCACCAATGGAGCCGCCAAAATCGGCCAAAGAGGGTTATGTTCCAAGAGACGCCCGCCTTTTTCTTTCAAGGAATAAAAATACGGCTGAGTAGTATCGGGATCTATTAAAAAATTATTTCTGTAGGCAATTGATTCAGCGGTAGCGGAATATAAAGCCACATCACCATGCTGTTTTGTGTTTAACTGAACAGAGTATAGACGAGTGACAATCGAAACAAAAAATACTACGAGAAAAAATACTAAAGAAATCTTGTGAGATTCATACCATGACCTGATAATCCCCGCTGAAAGTTTCATACCGAATAATTATGAGATAATTTTTGGGAAATTAATTTTGCCATATCTTGAATACCTCGGTTGTTGCGAACATTAGCAAAATCTGATTCTCTTTCTAAGGCATAAAATGAAAACTGAACCATGCCAATATCCATAAGCGAAGCCACAAAATCAATAATAGAATCTTCATCTGGGACGAAACCATTGAGCTGATCATTGACTAATTGAGGTAAAAGTTCTGGTGTAGCAGAATAGCGCACGCCAGGATATTCATTGTAAAAAATATGCCCAAAAGAAATTACCGGCTTCCCCAAAAGCAGTGATTCCCAACCTGTGGTACTGGTAATTGTTAAAATAAGTTTTGCGTCTAAAATTAAATCAAAACTCTTAATTTTCGGATCAACCAAAATAACATTAGGAATTTTTAGTAACTCTTTATAATATGAACGTTCTCGTTTATGCACCATTGCCGGGTGCTCTTTAACGTAAAGCTTGAAATTAATTGGTAGCGAACGCGCTATCATCCTAACGATTGCGATTTGGTCACTCGCGAACGGTGCGATATTTAACAGTGACGTCTCTGGCTCAAAATGGAGCGGGAAAAAAACAAATTTGTCAGCTTTATTTGGCAAACTTACCAAGTCATGAAATCCTCTCAAACGCCGAAAGCGATCGGCTATCTTTACCCAAAAAAACCTGAATAAACTGGCCGGTTTGGCATAATCATGCTCGCGATTATGTCGATGACTTTCTTGCCAAATTTTAAAATAGGTCAAAAAACGTTTTTTAAACGTCACCGGCTCTGGTTTTTCTGTGGTTGCCATATAGCCCAGAGACAGCGAGTGTGTTTTTCTAAAATCCGTCAAAAATTTTTTTGCCTCAGCAATGTTATTCGATTTTCGATCACCGTTTCTAAGTTCTTTGAAAAAACGGCCTAAATCAGAAAAAGTATTAAAATCTTCTGTTACTACCATATTGTCACCCACACGAGCCGCGTCAATTACAAGAACTTTAATCCCCATTCTCTTGGCAATATGATAAAGCATCATTGTTCCGATTGCGCCAATTGCAAAAAAAACAATAAAATTCGGTTTTTCTTTCTCCAAAAATTCAATTGTTTTTCGCAGTCTAACTTGCACAATTTTTTGCATGTCTTCATGACTATACAATGGATCCATTCCCATTGTGCGCTGGTCAAGCGAATCAAAAGACATCATGATTCTTCGATCAGTATACAAATACCTCCAAAAATTTGGATCGCCAAACTCTGCTTCCATATCCGCAAGATAATCCGCGTCAATATTTTCTTTGGTATACTCCTCATGCACATCTTCATCAAAAAGATACCCTGTGTATTTAAAATCACTCTGTTCTTCCATCACTCGCTTGGCTCGTGGAGAAATAATATAAGAACAAAAATCAACATCGCCCAATTCTTTTTTAAGCTGAATTGCCAGTGTATGGCCGATCTTTGCGTAATTTCCTTGGAGTAAAATACACCCTTTCATATCAATTAAACATTTTTTTGTATTCCTCAATATATAATTGAGCAATTTTGTTCCAGTCATGTGACTGGGCATACTCTTTTCCAGCTTTACCCAATCTATTGGACAATTCTTTATCCACCAACAGAGATATAAGCGCTTGGGCTGTCGCATCAGGATCATTCTCTGGAACAAGGATGCCTGTCTTATTATCTAGAACCGCATCAGCAACACCTCCAGAATTACTACCAACCACAGGTTTACCCGCTACGCCTGCCTGCAAATAAACAATCCCAAAACCTTCAAATGCGCCATCAACCATTCTGGGCGTATGGCAATACACATGAGCACTCTGCACGTAAGCGGGCAATTTTTCATCGTCAACACTTGTCGCAAAAAAGATACTATTGCTTAGCCCCAACTCATTCACCAAAGATCGCAAAAAAAATTCATCGCTTCCTTTACCGACAATCACATAAATTGCCGATGGAACAATTTTGCAAACCAGGCTCATGGCACGGATAACTATGTCAAAACCTTTCCTAGCCTTAAGCGCACCAATGCCTAAAATAATTTTGGCATCATCAGGGTATTGTGAGAGAACTGATTTTGTATCGCATGACTTAATAAACCTATCATAATTAACCCCAGCATGGATAACAGATGTCTTTTCTGGTGATAAATGAAAAAGTTTTTTCGACCCATTTAAGGTAAAAGAACTAATCGCTGAAACATGGGCGGCATTGTTATAAACTGACTGAAAAATGACTGAATCAGGCAAACGATTAAGTGGTTTATAAAAAGTCCCACACAAAGTAATAATATAAGGTATCTTTTTTTTACTACCCCTCCAGGCTGATACTGCGTAAGGGAAATCAAGCGCATGAATAATATCCGGTTTTTTAACTAATCGTATTGGAAGAAGGTAGGCTAGTAATCTTATTGGGTTACGGAAAGAAAA
Source organism: uncultured Gammaproteobacteria bacterium (assembly GCA_964628715.1). GTDB lineage: Bacteria > Patescibacteriota > Patescibacteriia > Magasanikbacterales > UBA922 > JAHFIC01. The sequence continues at coordinate 7,105 of CAZVNO010000007.1, forward strand.
AGCAAAATCAGGCAAAACACAATGTACTTTATCTGCAAAAGGAATACTTTTTAAGTAATCCTTTTTTGCCTCACTTTTTGGAAGATACAAATCAAAATCTAAACCAGAGTCAAACGCTCTTTCGTATGCAGCACACAATTCATAAGCCACTTCTCCCCAACCATTTTTTCGATCAGCTGATGGGCTAAAAAAAGCAACTTTCATAAAATTACACTCTGACTTGATTGGTCGATATCATTTTTTCATCATTTTTATCATTTGTTTGAGAAAAATTTTTTTTAATTTGAAATATCACCACACTTGACCTTCCTTGGCCAGGCACAGTCTGTTCATTCCACCAATAAATATGTCCAACATGTGGACCAAACATTTCCAATAATTCCGCAATCCCTCTATCCATTTTTGTAACTACGAAATCCAGATCGCCGAGCGGACCAGTTTTGAAGCTAACCCCAAAACTAAACAGACAAATTGCACCGTCTTTTGCGACACGAATAATTTCTCTCGCTACTTGTTTTGCATCGTAACAATAACGAATCATCCAACCACAGACAATTGTATCAAATGTATTGTCTGCAAATGTCATGTGATGAGCATCCATGAGCAAAATATTTGGTGTATAGGTAAAGAGATCAATCCCTACTACATCAGTAAATCCATGCGCCTCAAAAAGTAAAATCTCTCCTTCATTTTTTGGACCAATACTCAATGTCTTCCCACGGCGATTAATCCCAAACACAGAGCACAGAGGATAAAGCATGCTTTCGACACGACCACGACTAAACTGAAAAAGTTTTAATTGATTCCACAAATTGTGCTGAATCACTCGATTATTAAGTGCTGTTTTATCAGTCAAAGCTATCTCATCTATTCTAAACCCTTTTCGCGTCAAAAAATAAACTGCCCTTACCATGAATTTTGTCCAAATAACCCATCGCGACTGTTTCAGGTACTGCCGCAAATTTTGCGGATAATTTTCATTTCCATGATGCGGGTAAAATGTTCGATATATTCTTGGATGATGTTTTATATAGCTAAGTATTGGAACGATATGACCAGCAAAGGGTACAAGTGATCCAATCCGTTCGGCAATATAATTGAATGGTATAAATCTAAAAACACACAAAGCTGGCGGCTGAGTATGCCGTGCTGACAAAATATGATTGGTTTCCCTATCAACAAAAAAGAAATAGGAGCTAAAGGTATGTCCATGATGCTTCATCGTCAATGAGCCCCTACCCCCGGTCTTTGCCAATAATTGTTTACCAGCTTCGCCAAAATATTCATCAATACTTATAACCGCACAGCCAAAAGGTTCAATGGTAATAACAGAGCCATCCAAAGCCTCGCCTGATAAATTATGAAGTTTCGGCACCATTGTGACAGTATCGTTGTATTCTGGTTCTACCGAATGATTAAAAATCACTATCAATGTTTTCTGTTCTGGCGAAGATACAACACCCGGGCAAAATAGAAAATAACTCTTTTTTTCCTTTTCCCCAGGAACATTTAGGTTTGTGTAGCCAGCGTTGCCAATTTGAGAAGAAGCGACTGGCGACCACCATTGCGATACCAGATCTTTTGGCGGCAAATCCAAAATTTCTGCCTGATTCTTATTTGCCACAATTAAAATTAAACTGCCAATACATTTGGTAACACCCTCTTTTGCCAAATGAGCACCCACATCAATAATTGCTCCTTGTTTTGGCGCTAGATCAATTTCCCAAGGCTTCCAACTAGAAAACATCTGGCCGTTTGGAGCAAGAACAATTGCGATAACATGCTCATAAAATTTTCCATCGTTCTGATAACAATAAATTGATTTTTCTTCTGGTGAAGTAATGTGGACGTAACTGGAAAATACACATTTTTTTTGCCGCAAATAATCTCGCCATGGTTCCTGCATATCTTTGAAGAAGGTAAATTAAAGGTGTTCAGCCAATACCCTATTGCCATCTGTTAAAAATAAAAATGGACGTGGCATGAGATTCGCCCCATCAATTTCAATCATAAATGGACGGTCTTTTATATGATCTTTAAACTCAGGATACACAGAAAACAAATTGATTTTCTTGCACTCTCTTGGTCCAAATGGTTCCAATGCAAAGGATTTTTTTTCACCGCTGTCATTGGTTACATAAATAGTGCCCCTGGCGCAAGGAGAGTGATGAAAAGAATGAAAATTACAGCCTCCGGCGATAAATAAATATGGAACAAACTGCGGCGGAACAATCCAACTTGTACTGATCAAACCATATGGAGCGTGCGTAGCTTTTGGTGAACCATTTAAACTATGTGCAATCACGCTCTTTTTTGTACCAGGCACATAGTACTCACTATAAAAAGTAGTCCCATATTGCGCTTTGCAGATAAAACCTGACACGCGCGGACGAATATGCAAATGAGCGATACCATAAATATCCAAACCCGGAATATCCTTGAGTTCCAAAACTACTGTTTCTGCATTTCCAACAAATTTTCCTTTTTTTGATGTTACTTTTCGTCCGTCCCTATCATAAAAAATAACTTCCCAATCAGCAGGACACGGTCCATCGCCCAAAAGTGCAAAATAATTATGAACAAACAAACGGGTCATCCAACCATCATCAGAATTCATATAATATGATATACTGCCAATCGATAGCATATCTTGAAAAAGCCAGCGAAATGGATGCGGGAATCTTGAAATCAAATGTTGTCTAAACAAAACGCTACTTTCTGGTCCAAGCATATAACAGTGCCTATTATACAGACCGTTTTTTTAAGTGTCAATGAAGTCTATTTGACACGCAAAGCCAGAATACGGTATCTTTTAAGATACATTAACTCTTTCCTTTTTCAATAATATGGACGAACAACAAGGCAAACTAAAAGCTAAAGCATACTACGATCAGGAAGCTGCTGATTATATTGCTCAATATCGCGATGATTATTCGGTTGAATACCCGGCAAATTTAATTAGAATCAAATTCATTATTGAAAGATTGAAGCAAACTGGTGTAAAAACAATCTTGGATGCTGGATGCGGTACATGCGGCCCGATGATCAGACTACTCAAAGAGGGTTTTGATGTGCGTGGATTCGATTTTTCCAAAGAAATGGTTGAACAGGGTAAAAAAGAACTTGAAAATGCAGGATTTAGCCCTGATCTAATTTCATGGGCAGATCTCGAGGATACGAGCACTCTTCCTCAAGGCTCGTTTGATGCCATCCTTGCGCTTGGCGTTTTTCCTCATATCATAAACGAGCCAAAATCTCTTACAAACATGCACCAGATGTTAAACACCAATGGTCTTGTGTTTATTGAGTTTCGCAATGATTTATTTGCTTCATACACCTTTAACAGATACTCCTTGGATTTCTTTTTGAACCGAGTAATTGATTTACCAGCAGTGCCAAATGATATTAAAGATGAGCTTATTCAATTTTACGCAAACAGACTCCAGGTTGAGCCGCCAGCGCCAAGAGAGGACGGTAAAATTGCGTATACAGATATTCTGGCAAAATTCAAAAATCCGCTTACGATCGGGTCAGAACTTTTCAAACCTTGTGGATTATCAATAGTCCACACCCACTTCTACCATTTTCACGCCCTACCTCCGGTCTTTGAACAAAGCTACCCTCAAATTTTCCGAGAATTAAGCCTAAAAATGGAAAATACTTTGGACTGGCGCGGCAATTTAATGGCGTCTGCATTCGTAATTGAAGCAAAGAAAGAAAACTAATATTATGATAAGCCCTGTCGGCGATGGCATGTATAATTTTGTTAAAGACTTATTCCCAATCTGCCGAAGTATTACTGGCGACGGGACTCGCCAGACATTACAATATATCGCAAAAAAAATCCCAATCACCATCCATGAAATCCCAACAGGGACAATCGTCAATGATTGGACAGTACCAAAGGAGTGGAATATTCGAGATGCCTATATAGAAGATAGTCAGGGCAAAAAAATTATTGACTTCAAAAAAAATAATTTGCATGTTGTTGGATACTCAACACCAATCAATGCAAAAATAAAGCTTGAGGAACTGCAAAAACACCTCTACTCTATTCCGGAACAACCTGATGCAATTCCTTACATAACCTCATACTACAATGAACGTTGGGGTTTTTGTCTGTCAGAAAATGAAAGAAAATTACTGTCAGATGATACATACCATGTTTTTATCGACAGCACACTTTCAAACGGCTCTCTTACATATGGAGAGTTGATTATTCCCGGATCAACAAAACAAGAAGTGTTTCTATCAACCTATGTTTGCCACCCATCAATGGCAAATAACGAATTATCAGGACCAGCAGTAACAACTTCCCTGGTAGAGTGGCTTATGTCGGAAAAACGACGATACACCTACAGAATCATTTTTATTCCGGAAACAATCGGATCTATCACATACCTTAGTCAAAACCTAAAAAAGATGAAAAAAAATATTATCGCTGGGTTTAACCTGACATGCGTTGGCGATAATCGAGCCTACTCTTATCTACCTACACGCCAAGGCAACACTTACGCAGACAAAATAGCGATACACACTTTATCTGAAATGCATCCTGAATTTATTCGCTATTCATATCTTGATCGCGGAAGTGATGAGCGTCAATACAATTCGCCTGGCGCTGATTTGCCAGTTTGCTCAATTATGAGAAGCAAATACGGTGCTTACCCTGAGTATCACACCTCGCTTGATAATCTCAATGTTGTATCCCCAGAAGGATTAGCCGGTGCATACGAAGTACATAAGGCCTGCCTGACTCTTATCGAAAAAAATTATCGCTACAAAATAACAACAATCGGCGAACCACAACTTGGAAAAAGAGGGCTTTATCCAACAGTAAGCACAAAATCATCGACTGACCAGGTAAGAACACTCATGGATTTTATAGCCTACGCGGACGGTGTTAATGATTTGATTGATATAAGTAAAATAATTCACACGCCTGTTGAAGCATTATACCCGATTATAGACACTCTTTCTAAGACAAAACTACTCAGCGAAAAAACACTTTAAACCATTGACAGATAGAGAAAAAATAGGTATAATGCACCCTCTCTATATGGCGACAACACCAAGCACAGAAGGCGTGCTTCACAAATCGATCCAAGGTGGAAAATGGCTAACCATAGGCACTTTTATCCAAAGGTGTATTGGCTTTGCTTCTTTTTTTATTTTAGCCAGAATGTTCACGCCGTCTGACTTTGGGGTTATTGCCATCATGTTTCTGGTACCAAATATATTAAACGCCACAACTGAGACCGGATTTGGCAGTGCAGCCGTCCAAAAAGGAGGAGATATCAAACCATACCTTGACCCGCTATGGACAATTGGCGTGTTAAAATCAATTGCTATTGCAGTTATTATTTTTTTAACTGGACCACTTATTGCAACATTTTTAAATGCTGAAAATGCATTACTAGCCATTCGCTTGGGCGGAATTTCAATTGTTCTATACAATCTAGCAA
>CAZVNO010000007.1:12579-14719 GCA_964628715.1 uncultured Gammaproteobacteria bacterium
TGTATTTTTCGAAAGATTTAGATTTCAAAAAAATTGTTATCCGCAACATATCAAAAGATACCGCATACGCTGTGACCGCCCTCATCGGAGCATACTATTACCGTTCATACTGGGTATTAATTATAGCAACATACGTTTCATATGCAGTCTACGCACTTTCAACCTACATATTGCACCCATATCGACCAAAAATTTCATTTGCATTTTCACGACTGAGAGATTTGGTCCAGTACAGCAAATGGGTAGTGGGGCAAAGCTGGCTAGACCAAATATACGGTTTTCTCGAACCGATTATTGTGGCCAGCTCAACCAATGTTAAGTCTGTTGGGCTATATTCAAAAGGAAAAAGTGTCGCATCAGTCGCTCCCGGTTTTTTGGGGCCAATGCTAAACATAATTAGTTTTCCGGCCTATTCAAAATTAAAAGAATCACCTGAAAAAATCAGAGAAGGATTTGTAAAAAGTCTTGATATTCTATTTTTCGTTCTCATACCAGTAAATGTTCTTTTGCAATTCAGCGGCGCCAAGCTTGTTCACATATTCCTTGGTGACCAGTGGGCGGCAATCACACCTATTCTCCAAGCGATGAGCATTTTCTACCTATTCAACAGTCTAGGTGATCTAATGTACGTTTTATTTAACGCAATTGGAAAACCAAAATTGAGACTTGAATTAGATACTATCAAAATTTTTTTTACACTTATTTTAATAATATACCTGACAAATCATCTCGGAATATTCGGTACTGCCCTAGCCTTAATCTTTGGTCTGCTTCCCTCCCTTCTTTTATCACTACGCCGTCTCACCCAAGTAACAGCCGTGACAATCAAAGATGTAATTGGTTCTGTCTGGGTACCTTTTTGTTTATCTCTACTTTTATCCCTGCCAGCGCTACTCTGGCGCGAGCAAATTATCCAACTACCGATAATAGTTATGATTAGTCTAGTCGTAATTACCGGACTAGCATACATAAGCCTGACTTGGATTCTTGGTAAACACCTAAACGCAGGTCCATACAAGACACTACGACTTATACTCCAGCATATTTTACCAAAAACAAAAGAAGTTTCTTCTTTGGGTTAATAACCCTTAAGGTTTTGGTAGTATGTAGACAACAACATCATTAAAGTTGGCGACCACCGGCAAGCCAAATCTATCAATTGACCAATCCGGGTCATTTTTTTTATCCCAAACTATATATTGAGCTGGATATTTTTGAACAGAGGAAATAAAATTTTTATCCGAAAGGCTATTGTACATCAAGACCATAGAGTCAATAACACTGTCTGGAAAGCAAGTCGAACATAATCCTGGCGTAAGATGATACTGATTACCAAACACCGCATTACTAATCTGGCTACGATTCTCTTCAAAAGAACCGCGAATATCAGTAGAGGAAGTATTTTCTAAATACTCCAAAACCACCAAATTCCACATTAACCGATCATTTGGAATTAAAGTGTATAAAGTATTTCCACTCGCATAGACATTATTATGAGTGAAAGCTGTTATAATCCCCGAGAGCGGCAAAGATGCGACAACAGTTGAGTCAGCTTCTGTATTTTTATTCAACCAAGAAAAAAGCGGAGTGTATCTTTGCTCTTCAATGGTACTAGGAAGCGCAATCTCGTAAGCACGGTGTTCCATGGCTATACCGCTTATTAGTAAAACCATGACTACAAATACAGCAAAAACACCAATTCTTTTGGCGATCAACTTTATATATTTTTCTACGCAGTAAATCAACCAGGATGATAAAAATATAATCACCAGCGGGATATTATAATACCAATGAAAATGATGGTTGAAGACAAATTTGCCGGTAATAAATTGCTCATTAACCACAAAAACCGCAGTCAGAAAAAATACAAACCAAAATGTACGTTCTGTTTTCTCCTTAAACCAACTGCGAGTTAATAGAAACAACCCAAAAGCTACCAATATTGTTCGACTTATATTAAGATCTCGCACCGACAAAAAACCAAACCTTGGGGCAGAATCTGTATAAAAAGGATGATTAATTACTTGAAATGTATGCCAGACATACGGAATTCCCAGGAGAAGGGCGCCGAAAGAAACGCCGATTATTTTTTTTGCCCTAGTCCAATCTTTTTGGCGCCATAGAGCAATAGCCAAAAATC
>CAZVNO010000008.1:0-381 GCA_964628715.1 uncultured Gammaproteobacteria bacterium
CGGGTTCTTTGGCAGTTTTCAAACCGCGCCGAACCCCTCGCCAATTCGACGAGCACGCGAGGGCGGGCGGAATTCCTCCCCAGACCCCTCCTTCCGCCCACCCCAATTACATTTTTGTAAATTCGGTTCGGATTTTTTCGTACATTCCGAGCCAATAATAAAACACTCCGCAATAGGGAGTGTTTTATTATTGTTTCGAGGTGGGACTTGGATTCGAACGGGAAAGGGAGAAAACGGCAGTTTTCTCTTGCTGAGGAAAGGTTGGGAAATATAAGGCCTAAGCAATAAAAAACAATCCCAAAAAACTCATTGCGATAATAACAAGCATTGAAATCAAAAGTCGAATGGCAAACGGACGGCTGCCCTGGACAAAAGAGTAAA
>CAZVNO010000008.1:391-13905 GCA_964628715.1 uncultured Gammaproteobacteria bacterium
TCGAAAGCAAATTTGTCGCATTAACAAGAATAAAGGTCAAAAGAGCAAATTTGAAAGTAATGGTTTCACCAGCCATATCCGCCAGGTTAATCACAATCGCATCAAGTCCAACAAAAGAAGCGATAATTGAACTCAGTATAAACCCAGATTCGCCAAATACAATTAAACAAATTTTTGTCAGTAATTTCACGCTAATCAACAGAAAAGCAAACTTAACAGCCGGTATAAGAGAAAAAATTTTCTTTTCTTCTTTGACTAAATCATCCTGAGCAGAGTCCAAACTATGATGATAGAAGAAAAAAACTGACAAGGCTGCTGCTGAGAGGATAATTATAAAAAGTGTCGGAGTAATAGACAAAAGCCACCGCGCGTTAAGGGGGCCAACCAAAAGAAATACCTGGAAAAAACTCGCCATATTCGCGAGTAACGCAGCCCCAACAAGAACCTGAGTCATTTTGGTTCGCTTGCTCCTTTGGGCGAGCGCTTGCGTTGTTGCTGTGGAAGACACAAAACCGCCAAAAAAACTCGCCAATGTAAAGCTGCGCTTATGACCGATAAATTTGCCAAGCAAATAACCAAAAACATCAATACCGGTAACCAAAACAACTATAAACCAAATTTTTCTTGGATTTATTATTTCAAGCGTCGCGAATTCGCCCAAATTAATATTATAACTAGTTAAAAGGTTATAAATAAATTGAACATCGGAAATTGTATAACCAACGTTTGGCAAAAAAGGTAAAACCACCAGAGCAATAATGGCGTAACTTATAAAAGACTGAAGCTCGGCCCTAGAAATCCCCCCGATAATCTTTTTGCTTTCCTCTTTGAACGCCAAAATAAGAATAAATACAACAAACAGAGCAATAACCAACTGCATCGGAAGTAAATCTATTGTCAACAAAAAACCAATCAAAAATGTGTAAAGAATGGAAATTTCATTGGTTAGGCCAACATGTTTGGTCGCAAACGAACCAAGAATATAATAGCTAACTAAAAAAAGTGAGAATAGAGAAGTAATAAAAACAAAAACCGGGAAATACTCTACGTAAAATACACCGGATAGAGCCCCCAAGAGACATATGAGGGCAAAAGTACGGATCCCCCCAGCCGCGCCACCAACCTCGCCACCTTGATTTTTATTTTCTCGCTCTAGGCCAATGACGCCGCCAAGTATAATTGACAGTAACCACAAAAATGGTAATGTTTGAAGCATAATAAAATTATAATTGTAATTATAATAACATAGGTATTGATAATTTTCCAGCTTAAGGTACAAACTAAAAACGATTAACAAAAATTGACCAAAAACTGATTATAGAACACAAAATACGAATATTTTGCTTTATTACAGAAAAACATATAAAATACACTAAAATATAACGTAAAACATTATGACCAAATGGTACAAAAAACAAATTGACGCTATCAAAAAGAAAAAAACAGTCTCACTTGAATCAGAAATTAAAAAAACCAAAAAATCACTTCGACCAAAAGTAATCGGTGGAACCAAGACTTCACGTGATCCAATGGCCCAACGAAACCGAAATCGTTCCAAGACTGACGCGCGACCGATTTTTAATTAAAATTATATGAGCGATCAAAAAATTCCAAATCCTCCAAAAAAACTATGGCTACGCGGAGGAATTATTGGAACCATAATTTGCATTGTCCTTTTTGGTTTTTATATAAAATTTTATTTCCCGTTATTTCAGTCAGAACCTGGCCTGTCATCATTGGCCATGATCCCACCGCTTGCTACCGGACACTTATACCCCGTTCTCTCTGGCTTTGTTGTGCCTTATGGTTTATTCTGCCCAAAAACAGAACCTATCTGTACAGAATGGCACGCTGCTGGATACGTCCCAAACTGCAGCTCTCCTTATGTAATGGAGGGTGTAGCTGGATGTTGTATTAATACCATACTCCAACCAACAACAGCCTGCGCTGAAAGATCAGAAAAAATTGGTTTTTTTGCTTTATCCTCTATACTCGTTATCATTTATTTCTTTATCGGTGCTGGCATAGGCCTATGGCTAGAGAAGCGCAAATCAAAATAGATTCAATAGTAACAACAAATATATGACCGGAAACCAAATCACTGCCGAAGAACTAAATGAAAAAATAAAAGCCGGACTAAAGCCGGAAGAAATAATTATTGATGTCCGTACAATCGGAGAATGCGCCAAGGGCATGATCCCAGGAGCAAAAAATATTCCAGTTAGCGATATTATGGTCAGAAAAATTGAATTGGAAAATTATAAAAATATTTATTTGTACTGCTTGTCCGGAAGCAGAAGCGAACTAGCACTTCTTCAGCTCCAATCGGCCGGACTAAAAGCAAACACCTTCAGCCTTACAAGCGGACTTCTAGCTTGGCGTGCCGGTGGATTCCCCATGAACGAATCAAATGCATAAAAAATTTATAAAAACAAAAAAATTACAAAATACTGCAAATAAAATGTTTAATTAAACTCTTCCCAACCATAACTTCGACAGTCTCCCCTGCCTTGTGGCCTATGAGCGCTGCCCCGATTGGAGATGTGTGTGAAATGATTCCTTTGGCTGGATTGGTTTCGGCAGAACCTAAGATTTGAAAAGTTTTCTTTTGTCCGTCAACTTCAACCTCAACAGTGTTCCCTACCCGCACCACTCCAGAATTATTTTGCTCAATGATAGTCGCATGATCAACCTGGTATCCCAATTCCAATATCCTCTGATTCAGACCTCGCAGACGGCCCTTGGCAAGCTGATACTCAACATTCTCAGAAAAATCTCCCAAAAGCGCAAGTCTAGCAACTTCAGCAGCAAGGGCCGGACGCGATGCTTTTAATTTTTCCAAAGTACGAGAAAGTTCAGCAAACTTAATTTGAGTCATGAGTGGATCAAACGCTTGCTGGCTATATTTTCCAGGCTTTCGATAAGGAATTTGCATGAAATAGTCATTATTTGTTTATATTTTAGCACATCTTTGCTCTAGCCTAGAAATAATGTATACTCTAATCGACTGCCACCAGTCAAGTACATAACTAAATATCTATGCGCATCTTAAAAATAACTGCCGCAGCAATGCTGCTTTCGAGCACTCTTTTGGCTGGAAATGCGTTGGCACAAACCGAAAATGTAGCCGAGACAACCGCGCAATCTTCAGAGACAGCGATAACCACAGCCGAACCAACCGTAACATCAGTAAGTATAGACACAGAAGCACAAAATTCATTACCAACACCAGAAGAGCCCCAGACAAAAATCCCAGGATCTTGGGGATTATTTTGGCTTGGACTTCGCGAACGTGTATCGGTTACTCTCACTCTTGATCCAGTAAAAAAGGCAGAAAAATTAGTTGATTTCGCCAATCAACGCATGAATATTGCTGAAGCTGTATCAGAAAAAGCCAAAGACAATCCAGCACTTCAAGACCAAGCTGAAAAAATGATGGGTCGCGCCAATAAATTAATGCAACGCGTTACTGAACGCAAAGATAGTTTGTTAAAAAAGAATGATGAAAAAGCTCAAAAATTACTAGAAAAAGCTGGCGATCAGATTATTTACCGCGAACGTGTGTTAAACAAACTTGAAGAAAAATTTGATAACAATAGACTGGAAAAAATCAAGGCACTTCGGGAAGAAGCAAAGGTAGATGGCGAAAAGTTACTCAATGCCGTTGGCACTGAAAATATGCCTGCGGATGCAAAAGCACACTTGGAAGAAGTTCGTAAAAAAATTGAAGAACAAAGAGAAGAAGGAAAACAATTTGTCGAAGAAAAAAAAGTTTTACTCGAAAAAATTAAATCCGGTGACGAACAGGCAAAAGAAGATCTGAAGAAACTCCAAGAAGATTTTGTCGAATCAAAGCCTGGTCGTATGGAGGATAGAAAAAATATCAGTGATGAAATCAAAAATATCCGCAAAGATGTTCGTGAACAAACAAATGCTACAAGTAGTATTCGTGAAAAAAAAGAAATACGCTTAAAACTCCGCTCACCTGAAGCTGGCGACACCATTCCAAAAGAACGTAAAGAATTACGACAAGAGATAAAAAATGATCGTGCGGAAATTCGCCAAGAAATTCGCGACATCCGACGTTTGCCGCCACAGGGACGCAAAGATGACTCAGAAGTAAAGATAGAAGTAAAATCTGATACAGAGGTTACACCTGAAAGTTCGTCTCAGTAAAGACCAAAAGCAAAAAAATCCCCTATAATATAGGGGATTTTTTGTTTATTTTACTGATGTGGAAAAACTATAGACAAGCAAAATAAAAATATGTATAATGTTGTAACAGTTTAAATTTAAATATAGGTTTATGTCACAAATAAACAACACTCATCGAGCAACCATGTTTATTCTCTTTATCGTTGCCGCAATCACACTCACTGGCGCTGGCTGTGCTCCGGCCAAACAAGTTGAGTCTGGCGACAGTAACACCCCAGCCCCAGTTACCACTCCATCTGTTTTACCAAATTCTGCCTATAAAGACGGTATATACACGGTTGCAGGCGCATACAAATCACCTGCCGGACCAGAGGAGATTGGAGTCGCCCTGACACTAAAGGATGACATAATTACAGATGTACTTATCGACATAAAAGCCACTGTTCCGATTTCAAAAAACATGCAGACAATATTCTCTGAAAATATTAAATCTATTGTCGTTGGCAAGAAAATCAGTGACATAAAACTTGATAAGGTTTCAGGCTCATCCCTCACCCCAATTGGCTTCAATGATGCTGTTGAAAAAATCAAAACACAAGCCGCCGCGTAATTTCTTCTATGGCGGAAACAACTTGGAAATTTGAGGCCATTGGCACACATTGGCAGATTGATTTATTTTCAAAAAACGAAAACGCGAATTTAGATTCTCTGTTTAAAATTATAAGACAAAGAATTGAAGAATTTGAAAAAAATTATTCTCGTTTCCGTCCAGATTCTTTATTTACAAAAATGAGTAAAGACTCTGGCGCGTACACACTTCCAGAAGACGCAAAGCCATTATTTGACCTGTACGAAAAACTCTACAAATTGACAGACGGCGCATTTACTCCACTCATTGGACAAACTTTGTCTGATGCCGGCTATGATGCCGCGTACTCTCTAACACCAAAAAAAATTCAACCACCACCAAGCTGGACCGATACAATTGAATATAACTTTCCCACTTTAACATTACACAAACCAGCACTTCTTGATGTTGGAGCAGCCGGCAAAGGATATTTGGTTGATATTATCGCGTCTATCCTAGACAAACACGGTATTACTTCTTATTGCGTAGATGCTGGCGGCGATATTGTCTACAAAACTGACAGCAACAAAACCCTAAGTATTGGCCTAGAAAATCCAAAAAACTTTGATGAAGTGATTGGAGTTGCGAACATAAAAAATCAAAGTATTTTCTGTTCATCCGTCAGTCGCAGTAAATGGAAAAATTTTCACCACACGATTAACACACACACCCTTGAATCGCCAAAGGACACGCTGGCTGTTTGGGTTGTGGCTGATTCAGGATTACTCGCAGACGCTCTTACCACCTGCCTTTCATTTATTGATGCGCAAAAATTAACAACAACATACTCTTTTGAGTATGTCTTGTTAAAATCTGACATGAGTTGCGTAAAATCTGTAAATTTTCCTGGAGAAATTTTTACTTCCTAAAGGAATCTAGCGCGCGACCGAAGTATTCGAATCAAATTTTTTGAAATAAGTATCAATTTGACCATAAGCCTCACTTGATATTTTTGCCACGACAGAAGCTAAAGCTTTTTCATCTTCACCCTTGGTCATAATACACAGAAAGTACGGATGGCCTGGATAGTAGACTATGCCGCAATCGTGCAGCTCGCTCACTGAACTACCATCAGAATTTACAAATTTTCTTTCACCAAATTTGTGGGAAACAGTCGTTCCAGAAGGAACCCCAGCCACGATACCATCCGCAAAAGAGGCTTCGCTCAAAATCTGCAGAGCTTTTTCCGAAGAGCCACGGGACAAGTAGGTAGCGTTATACAGAACACGAAATATAGACGAATATTCTCTTGGTGACATATAGTCACCGCCATTTGCCGGCGGATCACTCAATCTCAAATCAGTATACACTTGATTAAGATATTGCTGATCTCGTTCGAATAAATATGTTTTTAAGAGGCGACGAGCATTGTTACCAGAGTCAATAATCATATTCTCAATCAACTCTTCAATAGTGTAAGATTTACCGACTATAAGCGGGTTATTATTCTTTATATTCTCAATCGCATCATCATCAAATGAGCCATCATACACAATTGTTTTTTTCATAATATCCGGGATCTCCTCCTGTAATTTGAAAAAGGAAATCATAATTGTAACTTTGAGCATGCTGGCTGGAGAAAATTGTTCGTTTTCATTTACGCCAAACCAACGTCCGGTATTTAATGTACTCAAAAAAATTGAAGCTGTTTTAATTTTACCTTGAGCAATCTGTTCGTCAATGACTTGACTCATATACTCTTTCATTGGCTTATATTCTGGTATAACCTCCCTATTACCAATAATTTCACACCAAAGCAAAGGATTTATAAAATTATAGTTACCCAAACGAACCAATGAGCCTCTAATCTCAGGATTTGCTGGGATCACACCCTTCAAAAGCGCGTAACGACCGCCAACAAAACCAACAATAAAAAATAGAACCGCTATTTGAAAACACAAAATAAATATCTTCGAGCGAATAAAAAAAATAAAACGTTTAAACGGTTTTATATTTTGTTCCATAAAATTATTCAATCATCCTGCGAAAATCCTTTTGATATATCCGCTGCCAAAGTAAATAAAAAAACACATCTCCTAAAGTGATAAAATCATTATATCAAACACCTCTTGCCACTGTCCAGAACACCGGCTATACTATTCACACTCTATGAAAAATACAGTCATTGTTATCCCCACATACAACGAGCTCGACAATATTGAACCTCTCTTAAAGGCAATTTTTTCTTTGGATATTCCAAATTTAGCAGTTGTTATAGTGGACGATCGCTCTCCAGACGGCACAGCCGAAGCAGTCAGAAAAATGATTCCTGATTATCCAATTTTTTTAATTGAAAGAAATAAAAAAATGGGGTTAGGCAGCGCTTATATCGCGGGATTCAAAAAAGCGCTTGCTGTCGGAGCCGATATTATTTTTGAAATGGATGCGGATTTTTCTCACGATCCACGCGATATTCCAAAACTTATTGCCAGTATTACAAACGGAGCTGATCTTGCAATTGGCTCACGGCGTATTCCTGGGGGCAAAATTATTGGCTGGAACCGCCGTCGTCGTTTTACCAGTCGCGGAGCCACATGGATATCACGCCTACTTCTTGGTATAAAAACCAAAGACGTTACCGCTGGCTTTAGAGCTTTCAAAAAAGAAGTACTACTGTCATTTCCGCTTGATGACATCCAAAGTAACGGCTATGCGTTTCAGGAAGAACTTTTGTACCGAGTTGAAAAAGCCGGTTTCAAGATTGCAGAAATACCGGTTATTTTTACTGATAGACAAAAAGGTAAATCAAAATTGGGCCGAGCAGAAATTGTTGATTTTTTTGTTTCTATCTTCAAATTGCGTTTTTTAGGCAAAAACAAACACAATTCTACCCACTAAATTTTGCTACACAGAAGCAAATTTTGCCATTTTACTCTTGACAAAAGGGCTTTTTTGTGCTATACTCGCACGTTATTTTTGGGTTGCAAAACTCAAAAAATAGCAGGTCTCATCGTCGTGGCCAGCGGTATACCGGAGATGATCCTCCGCCTGCCGGTCTCATCGTCGGGCAATGCTGTTCCTGGCAGTTACAACATCGCGATTCTTTTTACTGGCATTGGAGCACAGGACGGCTGCTGGTACGAGACAGGGGAGCTCAACGTGACCCTCACGATCACACCCTAGCCCACCTCGCACCAGCGAGTCCCGGGCAAACACCGCCAGCACCTACGGCGGTAAAAATATCCAAAAAGAGAAGCGGTCGCGAACGACGTATCAATGATACTCTCGCGGCCGCAATTCTCATGTCCTGATCAAAAACATTTGGTCGATACATGAGAAAAAATATCCGCCTTGGGCGGATATTTTTAATTACACATTATTGTCATTTCGATCCGCCCCAGGCGGAGAGAAATCTTCAATGTAGATATTTTGACGAGTGAAGATCTCTCGTCTCCGCCCTAGGCGGATCCTCGAGATGACAACCAGAGTTCTTTATACACTATTGGTTTGAAGTAATCCTTTCAAAATTTCTTCCAACTCTGTCAAACTATTTACTCGCACCAACTTTTCACGCACTTCTTTTATCCCTGGAATATCCAGCATGATTCGGCTGCCTTTGAAATACCACGACAAATGTTTTCGAAAACTGACAATTCCTCTTTCTCCATATTGTGCACAGTGCAAACGCGCATGTTGCAACACAATACCCACCCTCTCCTCCAAACTCACCCCCTGATTCATAATTCGCGATTCCTGATTCGCCAATTGAAAAAACCATGGATTCCCCAAAGCACCGCGGGCGATGAGTACTCCATCAGCGTTTGTGACACCCAAAACCTCAGCCACTTGATACGGTTCATGAATATCACCATTTGCCAAAAGCGGCACTCGGGCAATTTTTTTGGCCTCGCCAATGCGCGCCCAGTCGCTCTTGCCGCTATACCCCTGCGCTTTGGTTCGACCGTGAATAGTGATCAGACTCACCCCGGCCTCCTCGACCACTGGAATAAATTTCTTAAAATCGTCAGGATCGCTCCAGCCCAATCTTATCTTCACCGATATCGGCACACGGTCGCCTATCGCAGATCTCATCTCCCTCACTATCGCTGCCGCCCGTTCCGGATCTTTCATTAGCGCACAACCATTAAAATTACTGGTAATTTTATAAACCGGACAACCCATATTTATATCAAGCCCTTCTGGATTGGCGTGTTCCATGACAATCGACGCAGCACGTGCCATAACCAGTGGCTCTGAACCAAAAATCTGCTGTACAATCGGCCGCTCTGAATCAACAAAATCAGTCATTCCCAAAGTTTTGGCATTTTCCCGAATCAATGCCTCAGCACTAACCATTTCTCGATAGACAATATCAGCACCGCCAATTTGGCGAACAATTTGACAAAAAGCCGAATCAGTCATGTCGGCCATTGGCGATAATGCCAAAATTTTTTTATTTTTCTCCAAAATATTTTTTATCCACGACATAATGCTTTATACCTTACCACAAAAAGGCGTGACTGGACACTTGATGTTTTCACGCCAGATTCCGAGGTATATTGACTGCGCGCTCGAGGAGCTGAAAGATGCTCTGCGCGATATCAGTCGACGGACTTCGAACATCACTCATCCAGATCTGACCAAACGCGATATCCGCGAAAAAATCAGAGCTAGATGTATCAGTGTAAACGATGATGATCGGACATGACTTGAAACACTCCGCCTGACGATAGAAGAAGTACTCAATCTTGCGCGCCATCAATCCGGCCTCGACCAGGATCGCGTCCGGATTTGCCGAAAGAAGCTCACGAGTGGCTTCTTCATTGACCCCAGTGAAACCGCTGACCTCGATAGAATAACGGTTCACAGTCAACACGCTAAGAAAGATCTCAAGGGCCGCCAGATCGTTTTCATCGCTCAAATACGCAAAAATCCGCATTACATAGTCCTTTCTCAAGTGTCCAGTCTACACAGACTACTCATAAAAAACAAAAAAGTCAAGTTATCCACAGTAAATACAATTTTAATAAAATAAGCCAAAAAAATGTAGTTTGACACTCTCTGCTACCAAGTGTATAGTGCAGGAACAATCAAAATTCACACCCGTGGAAGTAGGGTTCAATCCCCTCACTGTGCCGCAACGGTAATGTCTCGAAAAATCGAGAACGAGTCCGGTCTTCGTGTGTGTAATTATCCCGAGCAGGCGCCAAAGACCAAAGTGTCTTTGTCTTTATTCTCTGCTCGCTGCAGGGCTTTTTTTTATGAAAAATAATTTTCACAAAGCACACAAAAAACATATCGCACTTTGGTTTATATTAATTATTATTACTGTCATTAGCGGTTATTTTGCTTTCATCTGGACACCGCCAAAAAATACAGAAATAAATAATATATCCGCTCCTATCTCTACAAAAACCACTGAAATAATCGCGCCAACGCCAAAAATATCAGAAGAAACAACCCAGCCAAAAATTCAAGAAGAAATAAACAAAACAAATACTCCTTCAGAAACAATAGCAGCGACCCTCATAATCGAGAACACAAAATACGAAGAAAATATTCCACCCGATAGTTCTGTCTATACTTTAATAAAAAAAATTGCGGACGAAGGAAAAATCAAAATAATTTTCAAAGATTTTGGCAGCGACCTTGGATACCTGGTCCAAAGCATCAATGGAATAGAAAATAGCCAAAAAGAAAACAAAAATTGGATTTACTATATAAACAATAAAAAAGCGCAGATCGGTATCTCAAACCACCGCCTTAATCCTGGTGATACTATTACTTGGAAATATGAAGCTGATGAAAATATCTAAAAAAATCGCATTGATAATTTTTTTTGGAAGTGTAATTACACTTAGACCTTGGTTTGTTTTTGCTGACGAAGAAGTCATCGTACCCCAAGATGAATCACCAATCATTATTGACACTCCGTCGAGCACAGACAGCAATCTTTCAGAAACACCGACAAGTACACAGGAATCAGAAACGGTCACAAATGAGACAGCGGAACCTACCGTTCATTTTATTGTTCGATACGAAGATCAATTTGTCTTCAATGATACTATCCCCCTACCAACATCGACCGCTATCACCTATCACGAAAATGGGAATACAGAACAACTCGAGACACAAACCACCCAGCCATCAGTTCTGGCAGCACTTTTTACAGCCGACCATGTAAGTGATAATTTTTCGATTAGTGATTTGGCATATTATTCAAGCTTTAATAGCTATCTTCTAAATTGTATCGCTATATCAAATCCAATAGTTGCCACCCCATGCTACAATTGGAATTATATTGTCAATAATACTTACCCGCTGGTGGGCATGGACCAAAATATTCTTCGCGGTGGCGAAACTGTTTATGTGTATTTTTCAAATCCGTGGCGAATTACCGCAACTACAAGTACATTTCCGCTAGGCACAACAACAACATTTCAAACCGAAAGATTTCAGTATGACAATCTGTCTTCACCGTGGGTAGCTGATCCAGATGATCAAATCAGTATTTCTATACCAAATCCAAACCCAACCGGCTGGTGGGACACAACAATTACAGTTTCAACAACAATGAGCGACTCCAATGGTTTGGCAAACTTTTTGTTTGATACTACCGGGACTTATTCAGTCCAGATAACATCACCGGACTTTAGCAAATACAGCAATCCAATAAATATTAACGTAACTGAGCTCACAATCACAGAAGAAACAGCGGAGGCAAGCACAGAGACCCAAGATGCATCAGGATCGCAGCAAAGCGGTGGTAGTGGCGGTGGCGTCACCATAACACACAACAACCTAAATATAGAAGAAGCTATTCAATTTTTGTCATCGCACCAAAATACCGATGGTTCTCTGGGTAATCTACTGACTACTGATTGGGCGGCAATCGCTTTTGCGGCCAATAACTCAATACCCGCAAATCTTCGAGCCTATTTAATTTCAAATCCAAACCCCGGAAACTCACTTACTGATATAGAGAGAAGAGCTATGGCAATAATGTCGCTAGGAATTAACCCATACAATGGAACAGCGACAAACTACATTGAAGCAATTCTAAATCAGTTCCACGATAATCAATTTGGCGACACCGCGCTTATAAATGATGACATCTTTGCTTTATTTCCGCTTATAAAAGCCGGTGTACAAACAGATGATCCTAGAATCCAATCAACCGTTCAATCAATTATCTCATTTCAAAACCAAAATGGTTCCTGGGGCAGCGTTGACTTGACCTCAGCCGCAATCCAAGCACTTTCGCTTGCACCAAACGCCACTGGCGTGTCTGCATCTATTTCAAAAGCAAGGCAATACTTAGCGGAAGAACAGCAGATAAACGGCAGTTTTGATCACAATCCATTTGCCACTGCGTGGGCAATGCAGGCCATAAAAGCTTTGGGTGAATCATCTATAAATTGGCAAAAAGGCGGACGCACACCCGGAGATTATTTGGCAAGCATACAAAACAATGACGGAGCAATGAACACAAATCCAAATGACGCAACCACACGCCTGTGGGGAACAAGTTATGCGATTGTCGGCGCGCTTGAAAAACCATGGCAACAAATTTTGCAAGACTTTTCTCGGCCACAAACAAACACGCAAAACTCGCAGTCTGGTTCGGCAGCAAACTTAATGAATAATGAGCCAGTCCAAACAACCACTACAGTTCAAATCTACGAACAAACCACATCAACAGTAGCAACAAGCACGCAAAACAATACCGAGACTCTTGAGATTATCTCCCTACTATCACGCACCGAAGAAACGACACCAACAACAGAAAATATTATTCCACCCCAGACCAAACAGCTTTCTGTAAAAAATAAATTTGAACAAAAAATAATAGCTCAAACCCTAAAAGAAAATCCACAAATACCTCCTGAAACAAATCTGATGGAAGCAACCTTTCAACCTCCAAATCCAATTCAAGAAAACGCCAAAAAAATCTTTGCTGCCGGTACCGCTCTTACCTCGACATTAGGACTTTACCTGGGTTGGCGTTTACTCCTTGCCCTGCTATAATGCCCACACAAACTGTTTTCCACTTATAAACATATATGAATACAAAAAACATCATAATCATGGCCGCCATTCTGATAGGCCTGGGGGTTAGCGCCAGACTTTTGCCACACCCAGCCAATGTAGTCCCAATTGGCGCGATTGCGCTATTTGCTGGTCTATACATGCCTAGACGCATAGCTATTGTCGCCACCCTACTACCAATGCTTTTGAGTGACATGATTATTGGATTTTACCACTGGCAAATGATGATCTCTGTCTATGCTTGTTTTGCAATTAGTATCTATATAGGATCACTCATAAAACAAAAAACACTCCAAAACGTAGTCGGAGCGACTCTAGCTGGCTCAATTATTTTTTTCGGAGTAACCAATGCTGCAGTTTGGGCTTTTGGCAGTATGTACGCAAAAACATTCACCGGGCTCATGGAAAGCCACACTATGGCCCTGCCGTTTTTCCGCAATAGCCTAATTGGAGACCTCTTCTTTGTCGGAATTCTCGTCGGCAGTATGGAAGCAATAAAAAGCTTCCAAGCGAACCAACTTAAATCCTCAACAAAATCTGTGTAATCTTACTTCAACCAAATCGCATTGGCGGCGGCTCAGGTTTTTCTTCTGGTTCTGAAGATTTATCAAAAATACGTTCAATTGGCAAACTGGCCGGAGGCTCAGATTGCTTGGCGACGGCCTTCTGGAGGAGAGGTGTCTTAACATATGACATCGGAAAATGCCAAATAGTCGCCAATTCTTCGATATTTAAAATAAAA
>CAZVNO010000009.1:0-1765 GCA_964628715.1 uncultured Gammaproteobacteria bacterium
CTTTTTGACTACTGGAGTAAGGATGGCTCACGTAAATAATTTTGTATGCCGAAAGTACCAAAAGAGTCTTTGACAAAAGATTTTTTAGAACAAGGAATGAAAAGGAGCAAGTCGAAAGTTGGCGAAAAGGTGCGGGAATTTTTGTCAGTAAAAGAAGAAAATTCTGAAGCATACCAACAAATTGTATCGGATCTGAAGGCTGTGCTCTCAAGGCCAGACTCTAAGTTTAGTCTGACTATAGTGGAATTGTATCCTAGTTGGGAGATAGATGATTTTAAATGTTTATTAGAAGAATTAGGAGAAGAAATACCAGAGACTCAAAAACGAGAAGATGTTTATCCTGAGTTTGATTCAGAGTGGAAAGCAGATTTAGGCAAAAAACGTGAAGCGTCTAATCAAGCAAGGTCAATGTATGAGAGTAGATTACTTACATTGAACAGAGATTTGGCATCGATCTTGGATAATTTAGCTGATCTAGACCCAGAGGTTAGATCTAAAAAAAAGATAGAGAAGTATAATAATGATTTAAGAGTATTAAAGGAAAAACAAGAAAGTATAGAGTCAATTTTTGCAGAGATGGGTTTTATTAAGCGTTTTGTTTCTAAAAAAGGCAGAGAAGGGGAAAAAGAATTAAAAGAAATAAAAGATAAAATTGCAGAATTACAATCTAAGATTAGATTATGTGATCTCTCAGGCATTAATATTGAACAAGATGTGAATGATCCTAGGCGGGTTTATTTGCAAGAACAAAAGTACTATATAGAAAGTGATATCGCTGCTGTAAAAGAGAACCTAGAAAAAATTAAATAATTTATGGTAAGTAAAAATGCATACCTCAATCCAGCATTATTTTCTCTAAAGTCGCTTGACCAAAAGCCGACTCGCGACGGTTATGGGCAAGGTCTTATTATTGCTGGTGAAAGAGACGAACGAGTTATAGTACTGTGTGCGGATCTTACCGAATCTACGCGTTCGCTTGGTTTTAAACAGAAGTTTCCCAAACGTTTCATCCAGCTTGGTGTGGCTGAGCAGAGTATGGCGGCAATTGCGGCCGGTCTCGCTATGACAGACAAAGTTCCTTTTATTTCTTCTTATGCTGCTTTTTCTCCGGGAAGAAACTGGGAGCAGATTCGAACACAACTCGCGCTCAACTGGACAAATGTAAAAGTAGCTGGTGCCCACGCTGGTGTTTCGGTGGGGCCAGACGGCGCAACGCATCAAGCGATTGAAGATATGGCGATTATGCGTGTGATTCCGCGTATGGTGGTACTCTCGCCATGCGATATGATTGAAGCGCGAAAAGCCACTCTTGCTGCGGCGGCTTATGATGGTCCGGTCTATATTCGGTTTGCTCGTGAAAAATCACCGGTATTTACCACAGAAAAAACACCATTCAAAATCGGTCGAGCAGAAGTTTTTAAACCAGGCAAGGATGTTGCTATTATCGCCTGCGGTCCGCTTCTTCACGAGGCTCTCATGGCTGCATATGAGCTTGAAAAGAAAAAGATCTCTGTTCGGGTGATCAATAATCATACGATCAAACCGCTCGATGAAAAAACCATTATCGCCGCTGCCAAAGATTGTGGTGCGATTGTTACTGTAGAAGAACATCAAGTGCTTGGGGGACTCGGTGGGGCAGTTGCCGAACTTCTCGCGAAGCATTGTCCAGCGCCAATGGAATTTATCGGGGTGCAAGATCACTTTGGTGAATCGGGTGAACCACAAGAGCTTTTGGAAGCATTTCATATGACTGCGCCGTGGATTG
>CAZVNO010000009.1:1865-13692 GCA_964628715.1 uncultured Gammaproteobacteria bacterium
TGTACGACATTATCTCAATCGGTGACACAACTGTAGATGTTTTCCTTATTTTGGACGATGCTTCGGTGCAGTGTGATCTCGACAAAACAAATTGTAAACTTTGCATCAATTATGCCGACAAAATTGCGGTAAAAGAAATGGCAAAAGTGAACGCAGTGGGCAACGCCGCAAATAACGCAGTCGCATCATCGCGCTTGGGCATGAAGACTGCTCTTGTTTCGATTGTTGGAAATGATGATTCTGGCCACGGGATTTTTAAAATCTTAAAAGAAGAAAAAGTTAATACCAAATTTGTGTCAGTCGATCACGAACATGGCACAAATTATTCCACAGTTTTGGATTACAAAGGCGAACGCACTATTTTGGTATACCACGAACATCGTAAGTATCATTGGCAAAAAATTCCCGCATCACACTGGTTGTACTTTACTTCAATGGGACAAGGGCATGAGGCCATGTTTCCGGCTCTCCTCGATCACGTGAAAAAAAGTAAAACCAAAATGGTCTTCAACCCAGGTACTCATCAGTTGAAACTTGGCATTGAAAAATTAAAACCAATTCTAGCTGGTACTCATGTTCTTTGCTTAAATAAAGAAGAGGGAGTGCGATTGGCTGGAAAAATTACAGATATAAAAAAATTGATGCAGGCGCTAAGGGTGTTTGGTCCAAAGATAGTGGTAGTGACAGATGGTCAGGCCGGTGCCTATGCGTACGATGGTAAACAAGCCTATTTTTGTCCAATTTTCCCAGCCCCGATTGTGGAGCGTACTGGCTGTGGTGATGCTTTTGCCAGTGGCTTTATTGGAGCTTTGTATTGTGGTAAAGATATACCTGAAGCAATGAAATGGGGCAGTATTAATGCTGCTGGAGTTTTACAACATATTGGCGCACAAAAGGGTTTGCAAACAAAACGTCAGATTATGCATCAGCTTAGAAATCACGATGAGTTTCAGGTAAGAATCATCAGTTGATTGTTTTAAACAGTGTGGGAATAGTCATTTCGGTAAATGATAAAAATTTTCTTCTTTCACTCGCTCGAAAAGCTCTCGAGAAATTTTTGTTTTCCGGTATTGAATTGGAGATTTCTGATAAAGAGATAATCTCGGAAACACTTAACCGCAATTTGGCTACGTTTGTTACGATTCGTAATCATAAAACCAATACACTTCGCGGATGTGTCGGACATCTTGAACCAGTATTGCCACTTTATAAAGATGTAATTGCAAATGCGATAAGCGCAGCGACGGCCGATAATAGGTTTGATCCGGTATCTTATACTGAATTGCCTGATTTAAGGATTGAAATTTCGGTTCTATCGCCATTTACTTACCAAGGTGATTTTTCTGATAAAAAGACATTGGAAACAGTTCATTATGGCACAGGCGTCTTTATTACTGATAATCAGGGGCATGGTGCCACATATTTGCCTGATGTTTGGGAAGAACTGCCAGGCAAGAGTGACTTTTTTGATTCGATTTGTGAAAAGGCGGGCTTGACCAAAGATTTTTGGAAAAAGATGCCCCTCCGTGTATATACGTATTCGACAATCAAGTTTGAAGAAGAGGGCTAACGTGGTATAATTCTTTTTGTGATACGTAATCAGCAATTAATCATAAAATTTACTAATTTTGCCGCTCAAGTCGCACCGCAGAGTAAAAAGTGAGCGACAAATTTTTTGCATCAGTTCTGTATGCCAACACCGCAGATGAAAAAAACTGATGGTCCGCCAAAAGAACAGGAAGATATTTGTTTGTTTGGCGAAACCAATTACCGGAATCAAATCCGGCGTTTTGGGATAAAATTGGATGACCGGCGTCGGCACATGTATATTATCGGGAAAACCGGGATGGGCAAAACCACCATGATGGAGAATATGGTGCTGCATGATATTTATTCTGGCCATGGCGTCGGTGTGGTTGATCCGCACGGAGATTTTGCCGAGAAAATTATCAATTATATTCCGCCAAAACGCATCAATGATGTTGTCTACTTCAATCCGGCCGATGTCGGCAATCCGGTTGGTTTCAATATCTTGGAAGTAAAGAATGATGAGCAAAAGCACCTGATTGCGTCGGGACTTATGGGTGTGTTCAAAAAGATTTGGCCGGATGTTTGGAGTGCTCGTATGGAATATATTTTGAACAATACTCTTCTGGCGCTTTTGGATTACCCCGGTTCAACACTTCTTGGTATCAATCGTTTGCTCTCAGACAAAGTTTATCGTCGTCGTGTGGTCAGTAAACTCAAAGATCCTGTGATTAAAGCATTTTGGGAACAGGAGTTTGCCAGCTATTCCGAAAAGTATGCTCAAGAGGCTGTCTCGGCTATCCAAAATAAGATTGGACAATTTTTGTCAGCCAGTGTGATTCGAAATATGGTCGCTCAGGTGAAGTCTACGATTGATGTTCGTGACATCATGGACAGTAAAAAGATTTTTATCATGAACTTGTCAAAAGGAAGAATTGGTGAAGACAACAGCCGTTTGCTTGGGGGTATGCTTATCACAAAGATTCAGCTTGCGGCAATGGAGCGTGTCGATACACCAGAAAAAGATCGAAAAGATTTTTTTCTGTATGTTGATGAGTTCCAAAACTTCGCGACACCAAGTTTTGCCAACATTTTGTCTGAAGCGCGCAAATACCGCTTGAGTTTGGTTTTGGCCCATCAATATGTAAAGCAATTGGATGAGGTGGTGGGGGACGCTGTTTTTGGCAACGTTGGCACTATCGTTTCTTTTCGAATTGGCGGACCAGACGCTGAAGTTCTGGCAAAAGAATTTGCGCCGGTTTTTACTGAAGAAGATATTGTTAATTTGCCAAAGTTTAGAACGTTTTTGAAACTCATGATTGACGGTGTTGCTTCGCAGCCATTTAGTGCGGCCACCATGCCTCCGATTGGCTCTCCGACAGGTAGTTTTGACAAGGTGGTGCGTGTTTCTCGCGAGCGTTATACAGAAGAGAAAGGAAAAGTCGAAGAAAAGATTGCGCGTTGGACAGGAGTTGATTTTGGAGAAGGGGATTCGACAGGCGCCGATGTGCCCGCACAGTCTTTGCAACCTGTGCAACCAAAACAAGCCCCGACCCAATCCAGCTCTCTTCAGCCAGTATTACCGCGTGGATCCTCACTATCTCCGGGTGGGCAGACGCCGCCAGGCCAGGGCAAAAAGAAAAAAAGAAAGCGGAATCGTGGCGGTAATGCAAATATGAGTAATGATTCTAGTAGGGTGCAAACAGTCCCGGCGCCTCAAGTTTCGGTTTCATTGAAGCAACTGCAACCCAGAGAACAGGTTGTAAAAGAGCCTCAAATAAAGCCAGAACCAGTTGAAAAAGCGTCTGGAACAGAAGAAAATACTAAGCAAAACACATCAGATGATCCAGGGGATGGAAGCTTGGTAATCTGACCCTTGACAAAGAGCTATTTTTATGCTATACTTTTCACCAACAATACGTTGCTCTTATCTGCCTCTTTGGGGCTGAAGGTAAACGGTTGGTCCTCGGCTTTGTCGGGGAACAAAGGTCGATTAAAAAAAACAAGTGAATTTCGTATGGATCAACAATCAAGACAGATGTTTCCGGTGAATTTGCAATGCGCTGAGTGCAACACAGCGATTACCGAGCTCCCTTTCGAGCCATCAGGTGACCGCCCAGTGTACTGCAGCAATTGCTTGCGCGCTCGTCGTGCCAGCCGCCCTTCAAACGGTGGTGGTATGAGCCGCGGACCTCGCCAGATGTTTGCTGTAGATGTGAACTGTGCACAATGTGGTACCCACATTTCTCAGCTCCCATTCCAACCATCAGGTGACCGTCCAATTTATTGCTTTGACTGCAATAAATCACGCCGGATGAGCAACGGCTACTAAGTAGCTTTCATCTAAAAAACCTCCCGCAAGGGAGGTTTTTTGTATTGATAATTTTTATAACTGGATCGTTTCAAAAAGTGCGCCGCCAATGAATACCAGTACTGCCGCAATTACTGATAATACGACAAGGTCAAATGATAAACCAAAATGACTTGTCGATGTAAGAACCCCGCGAAGGGCATCGACTCCATAACTCAAAGGATCAAGGCGAGTGGCAATTTCGATTCCGCGCGGTAAATTGTCGAGTGGAAATAGGGCGCCTGACAAGAAAAAGAGCGGCATAACGAGGAAGTTCATGATAAGCGGAAAAGCTTGCATGTCTTCGAGTCGGGTAGCAATCGCAGTGCCTAGCGCTGTAAAAATAAGCGCGATAAGAAACATAACAACCAGGGCAAGGGGTGTAATCCAGCTGATGTTTGGTCTGAAACCAGCAATGATAGCCAGGAAAAAGACAATAATACCCTGAAAGCAGGCGACAGTCGCGCCGCCAAGTGTGCGTCCGAGCATTATAGTGATGCGCGATACCGGAGCAACCATAGTTTCTTTCAAAAATCCAAATTGTCTGTCCCAAATGATTTCAATCCCACTAAAGACAGCCGTGAAGAGAATGCTCATGGCAATAATCCCAGGAGCAATAAATTGCAGATAATTTCCGCCATTTGCTTTGGCGTAGATTGGCCCAAACCCAAAACCGAGCGCAACCAAAAATAAAATTGGCTGACCAAGCGAGCCGATCATGCGCGCTTTTGAGCGCAGATATTTTTTGATTTGTCTGAGCCAGAGAATATAAATGACAGACATAGTGTATTACTTTAGCACTTAAGCACCTGAGCACTTTAGCACACAATCATGGGTGTGCTTGGGTGCTAAAGTGTTAAGGTGTTCAGGTGATTTATTTTCCTCTCCACATTCTTCGGTGCATTCGCATCGCATCCGCACTATTGGCATCTTCGGCTCGGATCGATCGCCCGGTCAGTGCGATAAAAGCATCTTCAAGATTGTCTTTTTGGGTTTTGGCTTTCAGTTCACTTGGTGTGCCGGCAGCAACAATTTTACCATGATCAATGATTGCAACTTTATTGGCTACTCGGTCCGCTTCCTCCATGTAGTGTGTTGTCAAAAATACGGTGATACCTTCATCATTATTCAGTTTTTGGATGTATGACCAAATATGGTTGCGCGTTTGTGGGTCTAGACCCACTGTTGGTTCATCCAGAAAAAGAATTTTGGGGTGATGCAAAAGGCCGCGTGCGATTTCAAGTCGTCGTTTCATTCCGCCGGAAAATTGTTTGACCAAGCTGTCTTTTCTATCCCAGAGTTCTACCAGAGTCAGGAGGCGTTCAATTCTTTCGCGACGCACTTTTTTTGGCACTCCGTAGAGGACACCGTGGCATTCCATGTTTTCAAATGCTGTGAGGTCGTCATCGACACTTGGGTCTTGGAAAACTATGCCAAATGAGCGACGTGTGCCGATGTTATCATTTTTTGCATTGTGCCCATCAAGGGTGATTTCGCCTGATGTTGGTTTTAGAAGAGTGGTGAGCATCTTTATGGTCGTGGTTTTACCAGCTCCATTTGGGCCCAAAAAGGCGAAGATATCGCCTTGTTCAACCGAAAAAGTGACGTCATCCACGGCTTTGAAGTCGCCAAATTGTTTGACTAGGTTTTTGACGTCAATGATTGAAGACATAGAGGATTTTTAGAATGGAAGTATATCAGTTGAGGGGAGTTTGGGCAATTTGCTTATAATATTTATTTTAATTTAGGTAAAATTTAAATATTTTACATTGACAAAATGCATAAAATAGTGTATTGAATATTTGGTCCATAGGAGGGTCAAAAGTTTGAGACTCAATCAGAAACAAAGGGTTCCGGCCTTGATGGTGGTACTCGGTGCCTTCGCGGGCCTTGGAGCTTGTGTAGTCCAGGAAATCTGGGGGGTATACAACCCCCTGAATTACGTGGTGGTTCTGGGTTGCACCACGGCGCTCGTGGGCATGGCGCTTTGGTTCCGACACGAATTCCACCGCTGACCAGTCCAGAGGGGGGAGGGGCAGCGCCTGTCTACGAGGCGCGCCCCCGAACCCCGTTTTTCACATCACGGCAGATGTTAAGAAAGACGGGGCTTTTTTGTTTTTCCGTTTGGGGCGAAGCGCAGAGGGGTTAGGGGTGAATGCGCTCGCCCAAAACACTTTAATCTACTATCTTAGATCTCTGCATATTATCGTATCTGCGACTTATGTCCTGGAAGATTTCAGATACATTAAATCCTATGAGTTTACCGCCGTCTGATTTTATTGGTGTAGTCGTAGTCATCATATACGTACTTACATGGATACTGTTTATATAGAAAGAAAACTTCATAGTTGATGTTGAGTTATTTCTTTTTTCGTCGTAATTATTTAACTCTATTACCTTATTGAGGTTAAAATAAAGTGTTTTTATTTCATCCAAGATTTCTATCTGTTTACCCAATATTTTTTCAGATGCGTCGGATTTGTAAGTAATGTAAGCGGTGCGAGTAGTAGTGCCAGTTTGGCCACTAAAAATTGGCTCATCCGAAATAAGTTTGTACTGTACTTGGTTATTAGTAGATAGAATTAATAAATTTTTATAGCCAAAATCATTGACGCCACTGCCTACGGGGCTCTGCTCAGTTGTTGGAAGAGTTATCTCTGCTTTTATTTCTAATGACCTTATTTTGTTCAGTGAGTTTTCATTTTGAATGACGTCAATTGAATTCAATATTAACAGAAGAATACCAGAAGAAATCAATATCGTATTGGATACCAGCAATACGCTTTTTTTGTGTGGTTTAAGAAAATTTAGTTTTGAAAATATTATTTTTTTAATGCTATCAATGGTCAGTGCAGACGAAGCTATGATTAATAGGTTAAAAATTATGATATATGGAAAAAAAGTACGACTAAGAACCGATGCTTCAAACATGAGTAATAGTATTATGCAAGTTAGAAAAATTTTATTTTTCATATAAAAATTATTTTCTGAGCCATGCGAAGAAAATACCCGTACCCCCCCCTCTATCAAATAAAAAACAAAATCGTTAATTTTTTAAAGTCACGCCCCGCCTCAAAGCGGGCGAAAGAAAAACAAATATTACAGCTAACGTTTGCCGATATGCGATGTCCGAGTGAAGCGAGGATATGGACGGAGGTTTTTGTAAAAAGCCGTAGTCGCATATTGGCTGTTAGCTGATGTATTCCTTTTCTTTTCCGACGTTAGTCGGTTGTTTTAAAAAATTTTCAAAATAATTTACTTCAATATTTATGACCACAGATCGTGGATGTGTTCAGTCCAAAGCCTGCGTCTAGCTTCCCAAAAATCAACCATATCTTCTTCAGTCATACTTAAACGAACCATTAGCTTGCGCTCACTAGCCTTTTCTTCTCTTATGGCATGATCTACAACTCTATCAAGTATCTCCGCCTTTTTTTCGGTATCAAGTTGTAACAAGACGCCCTTTATGTTTTCACGAACTCCTGATATTTTTTCTCCTGTTGCCGGACTGCTTAGATCTTTAATAGTAAGCAATGCATCTAATCCTTCTCGACTATCAACATTTTGTATGCCAGTCTGGATCTTGTCAGTATTAATACCCACGAAATACGGTATGGTAATACGACAGGTTTTATCTTTAATTTCAGCAGTGTGTTTTTTTATAACCACTGCTAATGCAACGTTAGATATTTCTGAACTCCTATAAAAGATTTTTAAATCTATATCTGAACCTTCTGTGCTATAACCGCGTAATCTTGATCCCATTAAGGCTAACCCAATAAACCAATGATATTGAGCAAATGTGTCTCGGAGTTCATTCATAATAGTAGCACCTTCTTCTTTTGATGTTTCAGGGGATTCCGTCACAAATAAATTTTGTAACAGTTCTTTTTTTACACGATTATTTGGGGCGTCTGTTTGTGGTCTGGACTGTTCTGGTTTCATAATTAAAGAAATTTGAAAATTTTTTAAAACAATTGGGCGATAGCCCAAAAAAAAAAGGAATATTTCAGCTAACGGGCGCGGGTTATGCGATGTGCCGCACGGACAGCTTGGCTGGCCGAGTCGGCATTTCGCATAAGCCGAGTTCGGCGTTGTCGCGAGCTGACGAGGCCGCCTTGTGCGGCCCGAGCGAGCGAGAGACGCCGGACGAGGGTGGAACCCGCGCCCGTTGCGGTGCTTTACGCGCGCTCTTTGTTTTTAATGATTAGTTTTTGTTTGGGTTATTTATTTGGTTCATTCTACGTAGTCTTGCTCGCGGGCAGCGCGCGATTGCGCCGCAACGTTCGCGTGTATCAGAAGTTTATCGTAGCATAGCGGAGATGAATTTGGGAGAGCTCTTTCGGGGAAAGAGCGAACCTGATACACGCTGTTATATGATGTACATGTTTTCCTTTTATTCGTCGCAACGAATGGCTCTTAAAAATAATCCGATTTTGTTTTTTCCGTTTGGGGTGAAGGGCAGAGGGTTGGGGTGAATGCCCTGAGAACCAAAAAATAATTTTATGATTTAATTTTCATTTTTTCCTTTATCTCCACCAGATAGGCAGATGATTTCTGCTTCAATTCACCCATTGTATCATCCGCCAACTCTTCAAATTTTTCTAAGTCTTGAAGAGCGTTTGCATAATTTTTTTCTTTAAAATACGCTAGGTATCCAATCCAAAAGTAAAGCTGTGCCTTTGGGTGTTGCCCACTGAGACGATTTAAATTAAACTGTCTTACTTCAGAAAGAGTCGCTTCTTCATTTGGATACATTTGGGTTTTTATTTTTTGGCACAATTTTAAGGCTTTCTGATACTTCTCTTTCCAAAAATACAAAAAGGCTTCACTATACTGCCATTCAAAACTTTTTCTTGCGCAATTTTTTGCTTTTTCTGCACTTTTAAGTGCCTGCTCAGGATTTTTGTCCACTTGAAAATCAACAATCGATTTAAATAACCATGAGTCGTAGTTATTTATGTTTTCAGCTAGGGATATTTGCAAATATTTTTTTGCTTCTTCAATTCTATTTTCTCTAAAATGCCATTTTGCAATCCATATGGTCTCGTCTGATATTAAAATAGGTATACGGTTCCTTATATCTTGCAAGTGTGGAGGCAGTGGTCTAAAGGCATTAAATTGATCTTTTAATCCATTATGTAATCTAAAGGCCAAACGTGGATCATACGAAACAAAGGCAGCGATACCAATGATGTACTTTGCAGCCAAATTAACTATTTTAGCAGAGGCCTCAAACCCTCTAAAACTTCTCTTCTCAAGAAAGTTAACTTCAGCCGGCAACACTTTTGAAAAGTCAATTGAAATTTGGTTACTCAAATTTTGAGAAATTGGTTTATGTATAACATATCCTTGAAAATTTATAAAATATTTTTCACCTTCATCACCATCCGGTCTTTTCTTAACATCACCCCAGATATAGAAATGTGCTTTTATTTTTTTGTTTATCTTTTCCAACTGTGACTTTGGATTTGAAGACTCAAAAATTTCGGATACAAAATGATTTTTCAAAAAAAATACCTCAGAAAAATTTAAAACTCCTTCCTGCTGTAAATCTTTTTTAAGTTTGAAAATAAAATCGGCTTTTAATTTTTGTCTTTCAGCTTCATTTTCTGAAAAAATAGCTATCACTATTCCAACTTTATCCTTACTATTTCGTGGTAAACGAAGTTTGTTAAATATCCAATAAGCCACCCAAGACATCGCAAGAAACCAATATAAAATTGTTCTAACTTCAAGATTAAAGAACTTTTCAAGAAGCAAATCAAAGGCTTCAAATGCTCCAAATAAAAATAACAGTACCACAATAAGAGTTTTTATCTGTGGTAATTTTTCTTCTGTGATGTAATTGATCTTCTCTAAATAATCCATAGCTGACTCACATTGAAAGGTCTTTTTATTATCAATAAATTTTCGAAACTAATGACGAAAAAATACTACTATTTAGCTTGAATTTCTACTGCATCCTTAAGTAATTTTCTTGCCTCAGCAATACTAATTCTGAACTTATAACCGTGTTTCGCTAATAAACCCAATAGCTCTGCTCCATTCAATAATGTTATAGGTTCATTTTGTGCAAAGGTGTAAGCGTCTGGGCCGTAGCTACTGGTTGTTACCAAAATCCCTCTTGAAGCCCCTTCCTTTTGGACTACAGCGCACAAATCTCTTACAGCGCTCACATCAACAGTTTTAGTGTAGCGTTTAGCTTGGACGACAAATTTTCCACCTTTAATTGGATCAGGGTCAAAAATTACAGCGTCAACCCCACGATCTCGGCTAGATTGGGTTACTTTAACTTCAGCACCTTTTTCAGCAAACTCTTTTTGAAATAATTCTGCAATCAGACTCTCAAAGTCCTGCCAATCCATTGAGGCGAGGTTTGTTTCGTTGCCAAGATTATTTAGCACCTCTTTGGTCTCGATAAATCGCTTATCTTTTTTATTTAGCGACATCGTAGGTGTGACAGGGATAATATCTACTAACGCACCAGCAGATTTACCTTTTAAATTTAAAAAGGCCACAAGAGGATCAAGCTTCTGAAGATTTAACCCTAAAATTTGATCCCGGGTAACAACAAGCGATGACGTATATGTCTTAGTTTTTAAACCCGTTGCAGTATTATCATATTCGACCCAGCCATTTAATACTAATAGTTTAATCACTCCACTCTCATCATTTCGAAAAACCTCATACGCAACTCTCAAAATAATTGCTGGGTGAATTTTAGGCACGTATTCGTTGACCTCTTTTTTAGTCAGTGGTTTTTCTACTATTTTGGTTTTGAGCTCAACCTTTTTGAGTATAGGCCTATGTACAACGTCTGGTAGAGATAATTCAATAATAAGAATTGATTGCTCCGAATCATAATCTGCATCCCAAAACTTAGGGAATGCACTAGGAAACTTTATATCATTCAAAATATATTCAACTCTTCGTAAAATATCATTCTTAACCCCCTCTCTAAAGCCTCGTCTAATCCCCTCAAAAAACTTACTGTTTTCTTCATGTTCTGGAATGTCCAGTTGTATTTTCCTATTATACTCATCAACTTCCTGATTGAATTTTTTAATTTCATTTACTGAAACCGAGGAAACAAATGTGGGGAAAATTTGAGGAATAAGTTTTTTATTAATCAACTGTTGTTCTTTATTTTCCCAAGAGTCCAGACTGGGACTTAAGACTAAATCAATATTTTCCAAAAAAATATCACCGGATCCA
This sequence comes from uncultured Gammaproteobacteria bacterium, assembly GCA_964628715.1. Taxonomy (GTDB): domain Bacteria; phylum Patescibacteriota; class Patescibacteriia; order Magasanikbacterales; family UBA922; genus JAHFIC01. Next base: position 12,961 of record CAZVNO010000009.1, read on the forward strand.
AATTGTTTTACAATCTCTCTATATTTTTTTGGTGGTATTTTTTCTAAAATTAGTTCTTTTAAATCTGCCTGTGCTTTGCGTAATTTTCCCATGATGTCCCTGAGCTGCTGTTTTGTCTTTTCAAAACAATCCATGATTTGTTTTGCAAGAGTAGCCCACTCATTGCTTGCCGTGCTCTTCCATGTACTCAAGTAGCTGTGGCCTGGTTGAATCGACGTCTGATTTTCCGCTAAACAAATTTCATTTATGCAATCCCGTGTTAAATTGTCTATATAGTATGACCTGTACGAGTCGATTTCTATTTTTTCAGCAAACTTTTGAATAATATCAAAATTTCTATCAAACAGATCTTTAGAGGTGTCAATTTTTCGATTGTTAAATTTTTGATTTCTCTCATCTTGAAATTTTTTATGATTTTGAATGCCAGAAACAGCCTTTGTTGTCCCTTCAAAGGCTTTGAATACCACGTAAACTATTGCGATGATTATTAGTACGACCAAATCAGCCATAAGTCCTCAAAATAACAATTTGTATTGTAGTCTATTTCCCCTAAAAAATAAATCGTCCTGCCCGAGAATACGGCAGGACACCATATTCCCCCTCTCAAAAACAGAAAAACAAAATCGGATTATTTTTAAGAGCCACCCGATCGCAATCGGGTAAAGGAAAACATGTATTTCATATAACGTGGGCGCGTATGCGACGTCCCGCTTGACCATTCGCCCGATCCGC